>JBLNFH010000175.1:0-3392 GCA_050263475.1 Deltaproteobacteria bacterium | reverse complement strand
AAGATCATCCACCAGATGAAACGGGCGGGGACGGTGAACCCCGTGTTTCTGCTGGACGAAGTCGACAAGATGTCGATGGATTTCCGGGGAGACCCCTCCGCCGCGCTCCTCGAAGTGCTCGATCCGGAGCAGAACAACTCGTTCAACGACCACTACCTGGACGTGGACTACGACCTTTCCGACGTGATGTTCATCACCACGGCGAACATGCTGCACGGCATCCCGCCCCCCCTGCAGGACCGGATGGAGATCATCCGCCTGCCGGGATACACCGAGGTGGAGAAGCTCCACATCGCCCGCAACTACCTGCTCAAGAAAAAACTGGACGAGCACGGTCTCTCGGCGGAGAAGGTGACCTTCTCCGATTCGGCGATCCTCCACATCATCCGCTACTACACGCGCGAGGCCGGGGTCCGCAACCTCGAGCGGGAGATCGCCTCCATCTGCCGGAAGATCGCCCGCGAGGTGGTCAAGGACCCCTCGCTCCTCAAGATCCGCGTAATGCCTCCGTCCCTGAAGGGCTACCTGGGTCCCACGAGGTATCGGTACGGCGAGGCCGAGGAGAAGGGGCAGATCGGGCTGGCGACGGGGCTGGCCTGGACCGAGTTCGGGGGAGAGCTGCTATTGATCGAGGTGGCCCTCATGCCGGGGAAGGGGAACCTGAAAGTCACGGGCAAGCTGGGGGAGGTGATGCAGGAATCGGCGCACGCCGCCCTCTCCTACATCCGCACCCGCGCCGACCGCATGGGGCTGGACCGGGCCTTCTACCAGAAGATCGACATCCACATCCACGTGCCCGAAGGGGCCATCCCCAAGGACGGGCCTTCCGCGGGGATCACGATGGCCACGGCGCTGGCCTCCGCGCTGCTGAAGGTGCCGGTGCGCAACGACCTGGCGATGACCGGGGAGATCACGCTGCGCGGACGGGTGCTGCCGATCGGCGGGGTCAAGGAGAAGCTTCTCGCGGCCCATCGCGGGGGGATCAAGAGCGTGATCCTCCCGGCGGAGAACGAGAAGGACATGGCGGAGATTCCGGCCAAGATCCGGAAAAGCCTGAAGATCGTCTTCGTCCGCCACATGGACGAGGTGATCGAGGAGGCCATCGACATGTCCGGGGCGGTCCGGCCGGTGGAGCCGATCGTGCCTCCGGATGCGGAGCCCTCCGCGGTCCCGCCGTCCTCCTCCGACGAGGAAGTCATCCGGCATTAACCGGCCTCCAGGGCTCCGGTCCCGCTAAATACTCGTGCTGATTTTGCCGCCGTTTTCGACCGCGATCCTTTCGGCCTCTTCCCGCCCGATCACTTCGGGCAGCGGGAGGAGGCCTTTTTCATTCCCCGGGGTCTCCGCGAGCTTGAGCGCGGCCTCCGCGAGCAGGACGCCCGCAAGGGCACCCCGTGGATCTTCCACCGAAGCGGCGCACGGGGGACCCCCTCCATCCTGCCAGACCCCCGCGGCGGCGACGGCCGTACCCTGCGCGGCCCCGAGGGATCCGCGCAGCCAGTAGAGGAACGCCGCCGAAAATTCCCGTCCGACGGCCCCCAGCCCTCCCAGCGCGTTTCCAAGGCGCCGGTACCGATCGGCGGGACGGCCGCCGGGAATGCCTAGAGAGTCCGATCCCATGACGAAGTAGGATCCCGAGGGGGAGCCCGGGGGCGGCGGCGCCATTCCCACGGGCTCTTTCATCACTCTCCGGAAAAAAGCGTATCCGCCAAACCGGTCGAGCGAACAGAAAAGGTACCTCCGAAGAACGGCCTCCTGCCGCCCCTCGGCGACCGCGGTTTTTCGGGGAAGGAAATGGACGGCAAGAAGTTCCGTCCACCCCGGCATCATGCCGCAGCCCGATACGGCCGCGGCTCCCTTGCGGCGGAAGGCGTCGTGGATCTCCCTCCGGTCCGCATCGGTGAGCGTCCCGTCCCCGATGCTGGCCGCGGGCGTCCCCCTTTCCGCACACGCCAGAAGGATCCCCTTCTCGTACTCCGTGCACGGCCCCACGGCGTTCGCCACGGCGTTCACCCCCTCGAGCAGCCGCGCGAGTTCCTGCGTCCGCCCGGCGTCGGCCATCGACCAGCGGCATTTCGGCGACAGCGCCTTGGCGAACCGCTTCGCGTCCCGGATGTTGTAATCCACCAGGAGGAGATCCCCGACTTCCGGCCGGGAAGACAGGGACTGCGCCGCGATCCGGCCGATCCAGCCGGCGGCTCCCAGGAGGGCGATCTTCATGCCTCAATCTTAACAGAGGATCGCGCGCAACCGCGTTGACATTCGGGGGAGGGATTTGTTAACGTATGAGGTCTTCGATCTTTGGAGGTCGTCCCTGGGCGGATAGCTCAGCTGGTAGAGCATCGCCCTTACAAGGCGAGGGTCACAGGTTCAAGTCCTGTTCCGCCTACCAATAGACCACGTATCGGGGTGGTAGTTAAGCTGGTTATAACGCCGGCCTGTCACGCCGGAGGCCGCGGGTTCAAGTCCCGTCCACCCCGCCATTCTTTCCGCCCCCCCGGAATTTTCATCCGGGGGGTTCTTTTTAGAATCGGCAGGTCAAATATTTTTCCCCGGCCCGTCACTTTCCTCCGCCAGGATGCATCGCATGGGTACAAGGACCGGGAATAGGTCCTGACCGCTCTTCCACCCCGTCCGGGGCGGAGGAATCCGACAAAAAGGAGCGTGACGATCATGCGAAAGTGCATGTTGGCATGCGTGCCGGTTTTTGTTCTTGTCCTGATGCTGTCGGCCGCGTCGGCAATGGCGGCCGGAGAAGAGGCGACCCGTGTGGGGGCCGCCGCCGACGTCATGAACCAGATCATGGAGATCCCGGAGAAGTCCATTCCTCCCGCGATGCTGGCCGAGGCCCAGGGACTCGTCATCGTCCCCGGCGTCGTCAAGGTCGGCCTCGTGGTCGGGGGACAATACGGCCGCGGCGTCCTCGTCGTCCGGGAGAAGGACGGCTCGTGGAGCGAGCCGGTGTTCGTCACCCTGACGAGCGGCAGCGTCGGTTGGCAGATCGGCGCCGAGTCCACGGACTTCATCCTCGTGTTCAAGAACCGGAAGGGCATCGACGGGATCCTGAAGGGGAAGTACACGCTGGGTGCCGATGTGGCCGTGGCGGCGGGGCCTGTGGGCCGCCGCGCGGAAGCGGCGACCGACGTGAAACTGGCGGCAGAGATCTACTCCTACTCGCGGAACCGTGGACTGTTCGCGGGCGTGTCGCTGGAAGGATCGTCCCTGCAGGTCGATGACGCGGCCGATGCGGCGTTCTACGGCCGGAAGGGCATCCATGCCTCCGAGATCGTGGCGGGGAAGGGGATGACGTCGCCCGCTGCTGCGGAGAAACTCCAAAAGGCGCTGGCCCGGCATACCCGCCCGGCGCAGAACGGCTAAGCGTCCTCCATGAA
>JBLNFH010000174.1:0-3032 GCA_050263475.1 Deltaproteobacteria bacterium | reverse complement strand
GGGAGCTACAGCCTTCTCCTGGCTCACGAAGACAAGACGTTTCCCGGGGCCTTCATCGCTTCCCTGTCCATTCCATGGGGGGAGGCCAAGGGCGACAGGGACCGGGGAGGCTATCACCTCGTCTGGACGCGAGACCTGGTCAACACGGCGACGGGACTGCTTGCCGCCGGTAACACCGGGTCGCCCCTTCGGGCGCTGATCTACCTTGCCGTCAGCCAGCATGCGGACGGCGGCTTCTCCCAGAATTTCTGGATCGACGGGGAAACGTACTGGCGCGGCATTCAGCTCGATGAGGTGGCCTTCCCCATCCTGCTGGCGTGGCGCCTCCTCCGGAAAGGCGACCTCGGAAACTTCGATCCCTACCCGATGGTGATGAGGGCGGCGCGTTACCTGGTCCTCAATGGCCCGGCGACGCAGCAGGAGCGATGGGAAGAGGCGGGAGGCTATTCGCCCTCCACGATCGCCTCCAACATCGCGGCGCTCCTCTGCGCCGCCTCCTTCGCCCGCGAGAGGGGAGACGCGGCCTCGGCCGGATACCTGGAAGAGTATGCGGATTTCCTGGAGCGTCACGTCGAAGCGTGGATGGTGACCACGGAAGGAACGCTCGTCCCCGGCATTCCACGGCATTACATCCGGATCTTTCCCGTCGACATCGGCGATCCGTGCCCCGCCGAGGACCCCAACCGCGGCTTCCTCGTCCTCGCCAACCGGCCGCCGGGGACCCCCTGGAAGTTCCCGGCGAAAGAGATCGTCGACGGGGGCTTCCTGGAACTGGTCCGCTACGGAATCCGCGCCGCCGACGACCCGGCCATCCTGGATTCCGTGCGCGTGCTGGACGCCGTACTCAAGGTGGACACGCCGGATGGACCGTGCTGGCGCAGGTACAACCACGACGGGTATGGCCAGAGGAGGGACGGAGGGCCGTTCGAATGGTTCGGAAAGGGGCGCGCGTGGCCGCTGCTCACGGGGGAGCGCGGACACTATGAACTGGCCGCGGGACGGAACCCGTCGCCGTATCTCCGGGCGATGGAAGGGTTTGCTTCACCGACCGGCTTGTTGCCGGAACAGGTTTGGGACGAACCGGACCGGCCGGACCTCTACATGTTCCTCGGCCGGCCCACCGGTTCCGCCAGGCCGTTGATGTGGGCCCATGCCGAGTACATCAAGCTGCTCCGATCCGTGAGCGACGGACGGGAATTCGACCTCGTCCCCGAGGTTGCCGCCCGCTACCTGTCGCCGGGGAGAGCCGGCACGCCCCTGGAAATCTGGAAGCACAACCGGCAGGTTTCCGCCGTCCGGGGAGGAGATACCCTTCGCATCCAGGCAGGGGCTTCCTTTCTTCTCCACTGGACGCGCGACGAATGGATCACCCTGCAGGATACGCACTCCGCATCGACGGAGTTGGGGATCGGATACGTAGACATCCCCATCCCTCCGGGCGGCAATGGCGCAATCCGCTTCACGTTTTTCTGGAAGGACGCGGAGCGATGGGAAGGCCGGGATTACCGGGTCGCCGTCCGGGGGCTGGCCGATCGCGATGGGCCGGGATAGCGATCCGTCAGTCGAGATAATCCTCGAGATCGGCAACCTGGAACCCGGCGTCCCGCAGCGTCTTCTTGACCGCCTGCACGTCGATCGTCACCAGCCGCAGGAACGCGATGAACCGGTCGCGGTGGGGCGCCAGGACGAGGCTGCGCACGTCGATCCCCTTCTCGCCGATCACCGCGACCAGCCTCCGCGCCGCCGCGAAGTCCCGGGGGAGGAAGACCTCGATCCGGACGCCGATCCCCTCGAGGTCCAGCGTCTCGATCAGGGCCGCCAGAACGTCCGCCTTGGTGAGGATGCCGACGACGCGGTGACCCTCCACGACCGGGAGCGCCCCCAGCCGCTTTTTCTGCAGGATGAGGACGGCGTCCTCCACGGTGTCCCACGGGGTCACGGTGATGACCTCCCGGGTCATGACCCCCCCCACGGTCTTTCCGCCCGCCTCGGGGGCTCCGGGGAGGGGGTCCCTCACCGCGGCGTTGCGGATGTCCGAGTCGGAGAGGATCCCGACGAGCTTGCCGTCCCGGACGACCGGCAGCCGGTGGATCCGGTTCTCGGCCAACAGGTCGGCCGCCCGCTTGAGCGTGTCCTCGGGCGACGCCGTGATCACTTTTTCCGTCATCCTCTTCCCGACGAACATGGATGCCTCCTGTCAGATCCTGCCTTGAAGCGCCTTGAGGTGGGCGATGACGGACGACGCGAACGCGGGCCGGTGGTATCCGCCTTCGAGGACGGAGACGATCCTCCCGCCGCAGTTCCGGTCCGCCGCCTCGCAGAGCTTGCGGGTCATGTAGTCGTACGACCGTTCGGTCAGATCGATATCGGCGATGGGGTCGTCGGCGTGGCCGTCGAACCCCGCGGAGACCAGGATCAGGCCCGGCCGGAACCGGTCGATCTCTGGAAGGACGTCCCGGTCGAGGAGCTCGGCAAGCTCCGCGTCCCCCGCGTGCGGGCGCAGCGGAAGGTTCAGGGTGGCCCCCTGGCCCGCCCCCTTCCCCCGCTCCATCCTCCTCCCGGTGCCCGGGAAGCAGAAGGTCGGGTGCTCGTGGAAGCTGCAGAAATACGTCAAGGGGTCGTCCTCGAAGAGATCCTGGGTCCCGTTGCCGTGGTGGACGTCCCAGTCCAGGATGAAGATCCGTTCCACGCCGTAGGCCGCGCGGGCATAGGCGGCCCCGACCGCCACGTTGTTGATGAAGCAGAAGCCCATCGCGCCCTTTCGTGTCGCGTGGTGCCCCGGCGGCCGGACCGCGCAGAAGGCGTTTTCCACCCTCCGGTTCATCACCGCGTCGATGCCCGCCATGACCCCGCCCGCGGCCAGGAGCGCCACGTCGTAGCTTTCCCGGGAAATCGAGCAGTCGCGCGTCTCGAAGTAGTCGGCGCCGTTGGATGCCGCCGCGCGGAACGCTTCGAGGTATGCCGGGTCGTGGATCTTCGAAAGGATGTCCGGGTCCGCCGGGTACGGCTTGAGGGCAACCAGGCTGTCCCGC
>JBLNFH010000173.1:0-5071 GCA_050263475.1 Deltaproteobacteria bacterium | reverse complement strand
CTGTATCGATGATACCGATAACCTGAAAAGCCGGGGGACAGGGCATCTGACCGCCCAGGTCGCCCGCGATCTGGAGGATCAGGGCTGGGGGAAAAGCGGTTTCATCACCCGGCACCAGCTGCTGGTGCACCCGGATATCCCCTACACTTCGCACAATAGCGCCATGTGCTTTTCGGCGGATGTCGCAGGACCATGCCTCGACCGATTCATCCACCATGCCGGGGCATTCCTCTCGCGGGAGAGCGCGGAGGGCTCCGATCCCGGACTATGCGTCGTCGCGGTCGACCACCTGACCTCTCCGAAGCCGCTCATCGAGTTTGGCCGGAACGCCAAGCGGTCGGTAGTATCCATGAAAGAAGCCTACTCCCTGGCGCGATGGATGGGGATCCACCTTTCGGAGCACGGCGGAAGCGGCCAGGGGGTAATCGGCGCCATGGCCGGCGCCGGTCTGCGTTTGAGCGGCAACGACGGCCGGGTGAGGGGACACCTGGAGATTGCCGCCGCCAACGGGCGGGCGACGGTAGACGATATCCGTGCTCATACCCACGTGCAGGAAGTACGAAGCGTGAGCGGCAAAACCCTGTCGGGAGATGAGCACGTTCTGCTGGGGGAGAAGGCGAAAGCCGTCCTTCTCGGCGGGAAAACGGTCCTTCTCGTGGTCCCCTCCGCGGAAACGGACAACGGGGCCGCATGGCAGAGTTGCACGAAGCAACAGCTGAAGAGCTTTTGAAATAATAGACGATTGCCCCGGCGCCTGCAGGTTTAGCTTCGCCCCGAATCGGAGATCGAAAACGGGTTTGCCCGGTAGAAGGCGGACAGGGTCATGGATTGACTATCGTTATATAGTCGATTATATAATGCCCATGCTTGCGGGAACCGGGCTCCGAGACGTCGGAAGAATGAGCCCGCTCCAATATACCAACAGGGAAAGGGGAGCTCATGAAGCGACTGGTATTCGCTGCGGGATTCCTGGCGGTGCTGCTGATGTGCCAGGCGGGGTGGAGCAAGACGCTCGAGGAGGTCTTGAAGGAAAAAGGGGTGATCACGGAGGCCGACCTCAAGGAGATAACGGTCACAGGACTCTCGGCGTACCAGCTCGGAAAGGGGTTCACGTTCACGTCTCCCGACAGGCGGGTCCAGCTCTCCCTCGGTGGAAGGGGCCAGTTCCAGTATCAGTATCTGGACAGGGACGATGCGAACGGTCCGGCCCAGGATACCAGCGTGTGGAGGATCCGGCGTTTCAAGGTGTACATGGGCGGTTACGCGTTCACCAAAGACGTGACGTACCGGGTCCAGGTGGACCTGGCGAAATCGGGGACGGCGCAGATGCTGGACGACGCCTGGATCAACTATCGCTTCATCGACGAGGCGGCGCTCCAGGCAGGCCAGTTCAAGGTCCCCTTCGCCCGAGGAGAGCTCAACTCCGATGGGGCGCTGCAATTCGTCGACCGCGCGAATGCCGTGGACGCCTTCAAGCCCAGTTACGATATCGGCGCGATGGTTGCGGGGAAAGTTTTGGGCGGGAAATTCGCCTACAACGCAGGGCTTTTCAACGGCACCGGCCAGAGCGGAACGCGCACGAACAACAGCGGCGCCTGGGCGGTTCGGGTCGCTTTCCATCCCTTCGGGGAGATGCGGTACAGCGAGGCGGACCTGGAGAACACTCCGAAACCGCTCCTTTCCGTCGGGGCGAACTATTTCGCAAACACCTTGAAGCGGAACGGGAACTCCACGTTCCTCGACACGACTTCCTCGACTCCTCCGTACGCCGGGACCAGCGGATGGCTCGGGAAGGTCGCCTCGACCACGGGCGTATTTGACAATACGGAAAAGGTCGACGTCGGCGTGTACGGGTTCGACGTGGCGTTCAAATGGCGGGGACTCTCCGTGCAGGGCGAGTATTTCGGGGGGAAGGCCGAAGGGCAGAACAATGGCCCGACCGTTCGTTCGCGCGGATACTACGGCCAGGCAGGATACTTCCTGCTGCCGAAGCATCTCGAGGTGGCCGCCCGTTACTCCTGCGTGGACCCCAACCGGGACAGCTCCCGGGACCTCCAGATCGAAGTCACCGGCGGGGTTTCCTATTATTTTCAGGGGCACAACCTGAAGCTCCAGGGGGATTACACGAACATCCACATCCAGAGGGCGGTGGGAAACCAGCCGACGGACGACAAGCAGATGCGGGTGCAGGCCCAGCTCGCCTTTTGACCGCTCCGATTGAGAGGAGAATCGCCGATGGAAAGGATCCTGCGCAGATTCGAAACGATGCTGGTCATCGTTCTTCTCGCCCTCACGGCCATGCCGGTTCGTGCGGAAGAGAGGCTCCGGATGTCCACCACGACCTCCACGGAGAATTCGGGACTTCTCTCCGTGCTCCTGCCTCCCTTCGAGAAGAGGTACGGGTGCAAGGTCGATGTCGTTGCCGTCGGGACCGGGAAGTCGCTCAAGCTCGGGGAGATGGGAGACGTGGACGTCGTATTCGTCCATGCGAGGTCCCTCGAAGACAAGTTCGTGGCGAACGGATATGGGGTCAACCGCAGGGACGTGATGTACAATGATTTCGTACTATTGGGTCCCCCGGACGATCCCGCCGTTGTCGGGAAAGCGGGCAGCGCGCCGGACGCATTTCGTGCGATCGCGGCGAAGGGGATCCCGTTCATTTCCCGTGGGGACGAATCGGGGACCCACGTGAAGGAGAAGGAGATCTGGGCGGCCGCAGGGATCGTTCCCCGGGGAGCCTGGTACATCGAGGCGGGCCAGGGTATGGGGGAAGTCCTCACGATGGCCACGCAGAAGCGGGGATATACCCTTTCGGACCGGGGCACCTTCATCGCATTTCGAAAGAAGACCGACCTCGTCGTGCTCCGGCAGGGGGACAAGAACCTGTGGAACCCGTACGGGATCATCGCAGTCAACCCGAAGAAACATGCTCATGCAAAGTATGATCTCGCGATGAAGCTCATCGATTTCGTCACGGGGCCGGAGGGCCGTTCCCTCATCGCGGGATACAAGGTCGACGGCGAACCGCTCTTTTTCCTCTACGGGAAGGGAGACAAGCATTAAGACCGAAGGAAAGCGCCCTGCCGGGGCGAAGATCTCGACAGGCCGCCGGTCGAAGGAAGGGGTTTCGATCGCGGTGACCCTTTCCATGCGCCGGGCGGACAAGGCATTCGTCGGAGGAGACCGTATCGGCCTTCTGGAGGCGATCGACCGCTTCGGCTCGATCACCCGGGCGGCACGGGAGGTCGGCGTCAGCTACAAGACCGCCTGGGACGCCGTCGACGCCATGAACAACGCGGCGGAAAGACCCCTGGTCCTCCGTTCGGCCGGCGGCGTCGGCGGCGGCGGAACCCTGCTTACGGAAGAGGGCAGGGAAACGGTTCGGCTCTACCGCGTCGTCCAGGAAGAGCATCAAAAGTTCATTCAGCGCCTCGAGGAGAGGCTGGGGGACGTGGCTCGCTTCTATTCCATGATAAGGAGAGTCTCCATGCGGGTGAGCGCGCGCAATGTGTTCGCGGGAAAGGTGGCCGGGATCCGGAAAGGGGCCGTCAACACGGATGTGACCCTCACGCTCAAGGGAGGGGAAACTCTCTGCTCGGTCATCACGAACGAGAGCGCCGATGTCCTGGGCCTGAAGGCGGGAATGGAGGTGTACGCCATCTTCAAGGCGAGCGCCGTGATCCTCGGGAAGGATCTCCATGATGCGAAGATCAGCGCGCGGAACCTGTTGTGTGGCACGGTGGATCGGATCATGCCCGGGGCCGTGAATGCCGAGGTCGCGGTTAACCTACCCGGAGGGAGCGTCCTGACGGCCATCATCACCATGGAGAGCGCTAAGCATCTCTCCCTGGCCAAGGGCGACCACGTCTGCACCCTGGTCAAAGCGTCCAGCGTGATCCTCGGGCTCGACGCCTGATAAAGAAAGCGGGATCGCCGGTTGGACTTTCTCTTCGCCTCCCTCGCCTCGGCCCTACGGATGATCGGGTCCTTCTCCCCGGATGTCATCGAGGCTGTCCGCACCTCTCTTGCCGTCTCCGCGGGAGCGACGGTATTCGCCGCCATTCTCGGCATCCCGCTGGGGCTTTTCGTGGGAATCTCCGACTTCCCGCTGAAGCGCCTCGTCGTCACATTCTTCAACACCCTCATGGCGATCCCGACCGTGGTGGTGGGGCTCCTCGTGTATGGTTTTCTGAGCCGCGAGGGGCCGCTGGGCGTCCTGGGGCTACTCTTCACTCCGACGGCCATCGTGATCGGCGGGGTCCTGCTGGCATCCCCGATCGTGGCGAACTACAGCTTGTCGTCCGTTCATGGAGCGGATTCCCGGATCCTGCCCACGGCGCTTACGTTGGGCGCAGGGCGTTTCCGGGCAGCCGGAACCCTGATCTGCGAGATCCGGTTCGGCATCCTCGCGGCGGTGATCGCCGGCTTCGGTAGGGTCGTCTCCGAGGTCGGGGTGGCGATGATGCTCGGGGGGAATATCCGTGGGTACACGCGTACGATGACGACAGCGATCGCCCTGGAAACGAGCAAGGGGGAATTCGCGTTCGGAATGGCCCTTGGGATCGTATTGATGATGGTGGCGCTTTTCGTCAACCTGTTCCTCAATCTCCTGCAGCGGAGATAGGCGGTGCGAGCCATGTACCGGATGCAATCCTTGAGAAAGTGCTACGGATCGAAAGTCGTCCTCGATATCGATGACCTGGCGATTCTCGAAGGGCGGCTTTACATGCTGATCGGATCGAACGGTGCGGGGAAGAGCACCCTTATGAACATCCTGGCGTTTCTTTCGCCTCCGACCGTGGGAGATATTTTCTATGCCGGAAAGCGGGTCGACTGGAGTCGCGGCCCGATGGAAGATCGACGCAAGAAGGTCACCCTGCTGCACCAGGCTCCCTACCTCTTCGGGGGGACGGTCCATGACAACGTCGCCTACGGCCTGAAGGCAAGAGGGATCCAGGGGGGAGAGCAGCAGCGGATCGTCGATGATGCGCTTCAAATCGTAGGTCTGCAGGGATTCCGCGACAGGATGGCGCGGGAACTGTCCGGCGGCGAGGCGCAGAGGGTGGCCATG
>JBLNFH010000172.1:0-5366 GCA_050263475.1 Deltaproteobacteria bacterium | reverse complement strand
TGTTCACCTTCAAGTTCTTCCACGAAGTGCTGCACCGGGAGCTTTCCCGCGCGAGGAAGTTCGGGCACGCGGTGAGCCTCATGTTCATGAAGGTCCGCGGTCTCCGGGAGATGAACGAGATCTACGGCCACGTTCCCGCCGACAATGCGCTGGCCGCGTTGGGGGCCGGGATCCGGGCCGCCCTGCGCGACGTGGATTACGCCGCCCGCTCCGGAGGAAACATCTACGTGGTCCTGCCCCAAATGACCAAGGCGGAGGCCGGGGAGGCCGCCGCGAAGATCGCGGCGGCGATGAACGCGTCCCCGATCGGGCAGGGAAGCGCTTTCCTGAAGCTTGCGATCGGGATCGCGTCGTATCCCAAGGACGCCAAGGAGGAAAGGGTCCTCTTTCCCCTGGTGGAATCGATGGTTCTCGAATCGATGCGGAAGGGCGGCAATGCCGTGTCCGTTTACAAGGATTGACCCTGAGCCGCCGGTTTTCCCTTGACATCCTGAAACCCGGCGGCGGAAAATGAATCGTACCCTCGGCAGGAGTACCTACCGGAGCTTCTCAAACAGATAGCCGCACCGGTTTTTTTCCATAACGACCCAAACCCCTATTTTTTCCGGGAGACTGTGCATGAACCTGAAAGAGCTGAAGGGAATGCGGATCGGCGAGTTGACCGAGATCGCGAAGAGCCTGAACGTCGACGGAGCGGCGGGGCTGAAAAAACAGGAGCTGATCTTCGCCATCCTCCAGGCGCAGACCGATCAGGAGGTCATCGTTTCGGGAGAGGGAACGCTGGAAGTCCTTCCCGACGGGTACGGATTCCTTCGATCCCCCGATTCGAACTACCTTCCCGGCCCGGACGACATCTACGTCTCCCCCTCGCAGATCCGCCGCTTCGGCCTCCGCACCGGCGACACCATCAGCGGCCAGATCCGCGCTCCCAAGGGGGAGGAGCGGTACTTCGCGCTCCTCAAGGTGGAGAAGATCAACACCGAGGACCCCGAAACCAGCAAGGACAAGATCATCTTCGACAACCTGACGCCCCTGTACCCCCAGGAAAAGTTCGTGATGGAGTACGCCCACGACAACTTCGCCACGCGGATCATCGACCTGATCGATCCGATCGGGAAGGGGCAGCGGGCGCTCATTACCTCGCCGCCCCGCGCCGGCAAGACCATCATCCTGCAGAACATCGCCAACGCCCTTGCGAAAAACCACCCCGAGGTCGTCCTCATCGTCCTGCTCATCGACGAACGGCCGGAGGAAGTGACCGACATGCAGCGCAGCGTGAAGGGCGAGGTCATCTCCTCGACCTTCGACGAGCCCGCCCAGCGCCACGTGCAGGTGGCCGAGATGGTGCTCGAGAAGGCGAAGCGGCTCGTGGAGCACAAGAAGGACGTCGTGATCCTCCTGGACAGCATTACCCGGCTGGCGCGCGCCTACAACGCCGTCGTCCCCCCCTCCGGCAAGGTCCTCTCCGGCGGGGTCGACGCGAACGCGCTGCAGAAGCCCAAGCGCTTCTTCGGCGCCGCCCGGAACATCGAGGAGGGAGGATCGCTCACCATCATCGCGACCGCGCTCATCGAGACCGGCAGCCGGATGGACGAGGTGATCTTCGAGGAGTTCAAGGGGACCGGCAACATGGAGCTCGTCCTCGACCGGAAGATCTCCGAGAAGCGGATTTTCCCGGCCATCGACATCAACAAGTCCGGCACCCGGAAGGAGGAGCTCCTCCTCGACAAGGCGGTGCTCCAGCGCGTCTGGATCCTGCGGAAGTTCCTCTCCCCGCTGTCGCCCGCGGAGAGCATGGAGTTCCTGCTGGACAAGATCTCCAAGACGAAGACGAACAAGGAATTCCTCGAGTCGATGAACTCGTGACCTGTTGAGAGGAGAAGGGCAGCGATGAAAGCGGACATCCATCCGAAATACGCGGCGTCCACCGTCAAGTGCGCCTGCGGGAACACGTTCGAGACGATGTCGACCACGCAGGAGATCAAGGTGGCCATCTGCTCGAACTGCCACCCGTTCTTTACCGGGAAGCAGAAGCTGATCGATACCGCGGGGCGCATCGAGAAGTTCCACAAGAAGTACACGAAGTCTTGAGGGGCCTCCCGTCCTCCGTTCCGTGAACGTCGTCCTTCTGCAGTGCACCCCCGAGCCGGAGCGGCTGGTCGCCCTCGCGGCGCGTCTTTGCTACTCTCCCGCGTCCATCGCCGACCTCCAGGAGGACGTCTCCCGCAAAGACGTCCGCAAGCTGATCCGGCGGGTGCTTTCGATGGGGCATGCCTCCGTCCTGGAGCACGTGGTGTTCACGTTCGGGGTCGAAGGGATCTCGCGCGCCGCCTCCCACCAGCTGGTGCGCCACCGGCTCGCCTCCTATTCCCAGCAAAGCCAGCGGTACGTCGCGGCCACTTTCGGCTATGTCGTGCCGAAAACGATCGGCAACGGCACGGGGCGGGCGGGAACGCCGCTGGCGGACCGGTTCGAGAAGCACATGAAGGAGAGCGCCAGGATCTACGCCGAGATGCTGGCCGCCGGGGTTCCGGCGGAGGACGCGCGGTTCGTGCTGCCCAACGCGACGGAGACGAAGATCCTGGTCACCATGAACGCCCGCGAGCTGCACCACTTCTTCGCGCTGCGCCTCTGCCGCCGGGCGCAGTGGGAGATCCGGGAGATGGCCCGGCGAATGCTGGCCCTGGCGGCGGGAAAGGCGCCCCTGCTGTTCGAGACGGCGGGACCGGGCTGCGTTCGCGGCCGCTGCCCGGAGGGAAAGATGACCTGCGGGGACCCGGAAGGCGTCCGGCGGGAGTTCGCCGCGCTCAAGGAGGGGAGCCGGTGATCCGCATGGAGCCGGGCGAGCTCGTCCTCGGCGGGCAGGCCGTGATCGAGGGAGTGATGATGAAGGGCGCGGAGCGGTTCTCCGTCGCGGTCCGCAAGACCAGCGGGGAGATCCGCGTGAAGGATTTCCCGATCGTCTCCGGCCGCGCGAGGAAGGCCCTGTCGAAGGTCCCCTTCCTCCGCGGGGTCGTGACGATGGCGGTGATGCTCGTCATCGGCTACCGGGCGCTGCAATACTCGGCGGACGAGGCGATGGAGGACGCCGAGGCGGCCGGGCGCGGGGATGCCCCCGGCCCCCGGGAAATGGGGGCGAAGGAGGGCAGCCGGCTCGCCATGGCGGGCGCGCTCGCGCTGGCGCTCCTCCTGGGCATCGGGCTGTTCTTCTGGCTTCCGCTGCTCGCGGCGCGCGGCGTCGCGGTCCTCCTTCCCGCACTCTCGGGACGCCTGGCATTCAACCTGGTCGACGGCGTCCTGCGCGTGCTGGCGTTCGTCGGCTACGTGCTGGCGATCTCGAGGATGCCGGACATCCGCCGTATCTTCCAGTACCACGGCGCCGAGCACAAGGTGGTCAACGCCTATGAGCGGAAGGCGGTCCTCGCGCCCGAGGCGGTGAAGGCGCACTCGAATCTTCACCCGCGCTGCGGGACGAGCTTCCTGTTGTTCGTGATGGTGATCAGCATCGTCGTGTTCTCCCTGATCCCCCACGACAGCTCCCTGCCGATGAAGGCGCTGATGCGCCTGCTCCTGCTGCCCGCGATCGCCGGGATCTCCTACGAGACCCTTCGGCTCTCGGCGAGGAAAGCGCGGTCCCCGGTCTTCCGGGCGCTCGTCGCGCCGGGAATGCTCCTGCAGCGGCTGACGACCCGCGAACCGGACCTTTCGCAGATCGAGGTGGCCATCGCCTCCTTCCGGAGGGTGGCCCCCGCCCCGGGCCCGGAGGCCGGCCTTGTGGGATAAGCTCGAATCGCTGGTCGGCAGGGTCGCCGAGCTCGAGCGGCTGATGACCGACCCCTCCATCGTCGGCAACTCCAGGGAGATGCAGCGGGTCGGCCGGGAGCTTTCCGAGCTGCGGCCGCTGGTCGACGCCCATGCCCGCTACCGGAGGATCGCGCAGGAGCTCGAGGAAAACCGGGAGCTCCAGGAATCCGAGAAGGACCCGGAAATCCGGTCCATGGCGCGGGAAGAGATCTCCCGGCTGTCGGCCGAGCAGGAGAAGGTCGCCGCGGAGATCCGCCTCCTCCTGCTGCCCCGGGACCCCAACGACGATAAGAACATCCTGATCGAGATCCGCGCGGGGGCCGGCGGGGAAGAGGCGGCCCTGTTCGCCACGGAACTGTTCCGGGCCTATTCCATGTACGCCGTCCTCAAGGGGTGGAAGGTCGAGGTCCTCTCCCGAAGCGAAACCGGCCTGGGCGGGACCAAGGAAGTGATCGCGATGATCGAGGGAAAGGGAGCGTACAGCCGCCTGAAGTTCGAGAGCGGCGTCCACCGCGTGCAGCGGGTCCCCGCCACCGAATCGGGCGGGCGGATCCACACCTCCACGGTGACCGTCGCGGTGATGCCCGAGGCGGAGGAGGTCGACGTGCAGGTCAACCCGGACGACCTTCGGATCGACGTGTTCCGGTCCTCGGGGCCGGGAGGACAGAGCGTCAACACCACCGACTCGGCGGTCCGCATCACCCACGTCCCGACGGGCCTGGTCGTCCAGTGCCAGGACGAAAAGTCGCAGCTCAAGAACAAGTCGAAGGCGCTCAAGATCCTCCGGTCGCGTCTCTACGACCTGGAGATCGAGAAGCAGCGCGCCGGCCGGGCGGACCTGCGCCGTTCCCAGGTGGGCACCGGCGACCGCAGCGAGCGGATCCGGACCTACAACTTTCCGCAGAGCCGGGTGACCGACCACCGCATCGGGTTCACCGTCCACCAGATCTCGCAGGTCCTGGACGGCGGGTTCGACCCCTTCATCGACGCCCTGGTCGCCAACGCCCAGGTCGAGGCGCTCAAGACCGCCGGTTGACGCGCCTCCCGTGACAGGCAATGACGGCTCTGCGATGCCCGCGGAACCGGCTGCGCCGCCTCGGAGGGGGACTCCGTTCGTGGCTCGCCATCCCGTGATACTTTGTGGCTGCGCTTTACCTCACTCCGCCCCCCTCCTGCGGCTGCTCCGCCGGAACCCTTTCTGCGGGAACAACGTTGCGCCCGGCCAAGCGCACCGTCGGAGAGACAAGCGGAGCGCGTATCCACACGGAAGGCGCACGCCGCAGGGAGGTCCGGCGCAGCGAGTCGCCGAGGCGGAACCGTCTGTGGGAGAACACACGACCCGATGGGGGTGGGGCTCGGCATACCGATACATAAGGTTGGCCACGGGGGGATATCCGATGGGCACGGATAACGAATGTGCAGGGGAGCCGAAGGCGATCGCGAGCACGGAGCTCCCGGAGGCGCAGCGCCTTCCTGCATCGGCGGCCGGGACGATCGCCGCATGAAGATCGCCGAGCTGCTCGACCTGTGCCGCAGGGAGATGGCGGCCGCCGGGATCGCCG
>JBLNFH010000171.1:0-6187 GCA_050263475.1 Deltaproteobacteria bacterium | reverse complement strand
GGCACACGGTATCGTTGCGGATCGGCTACGGCGAGCGCGCCTGCGAGTTCCACATCGGGCGGAACGGCCTGATGGCGGCCGTGGCGACCCTTGCGCTCCTGTTCTTCGCGGCCACCCATTTCCTTTACGACTACCGGGAAAACCTTTCCAAACTCAGGGACTTGAGTGTGCTTCGCCAACGCGTCAGCGAGCAGAACCTCACGCTGTACAACCTGTATTCCAAGTTCGAGAGCCTGGATTCGGAAGTGGAACGGCTCCGGGCCATCGACGAGCGTGTCCGGTCGCTGTCCCGCATCAACCAGTCGCTTCGCCCCGCCGGCGCCGCGAGGGCGGACCGGCCGTCCGGCATCGGGGGGATGGAAACCCAGGAGGCCGCCGTCACGTCCCGGCTCGACCGCCTGCTGGACCTGCGGTTCGAGCAGCTGCGAAAGGCCGTCCTCGTCGATGTCAAGGACCTGGAAATTCTCGCGGAGCAGCTGGACAGCCGCCGGATCGTCCTCTCCAGCATCCCCGCCTTCTGGCCGGTCCACGGAATCCTGACCTCGGGATTCGGGGTCCGCACCTCGCCGTTCACGGACACCCCGGTGTTCCACCACGGACTGGATATCTTCGCCCGGCCGGGCGCACCGGTACGGGCGGCCGCCGCGGGCAAGGTGGTGCGCAGCGGGTACGAATCGCTCTTCGGCAACATCGTCGTCCTGGAGCATGGATACGGCTACCGGTCGCTGTACGCGCACCTGCGGGAGCGGGTGGTGGCGGTGGGCGACATGCTGGAAAAGGGAGATCCCCTCGGCACGGTGGGGGATACGGGCCGGACCACCGGTCCCCACCTCCACTTCGAGGTCCACGTGAACGGCCTCGCGGTGAACCCGTCCCGCTTCCTCAACAATTAAGGGTTGCATCCCCGCGAGGGATCCGGCGCGCCCCCGGGGGAGCCGCCCCGCAGGGGCCTTTTTTTTGGCATAGAATGGTAGCAGGCCCGAGGACAACGACCCCATGATCGAAAACCTTCTCAAGAAGATGTTCGGGACGCAGAACGAGCGCGTGCTGGAGCGGATCGCGCACGTCGTCCGCCGGATCAACGAACTGGAGCCGCAGGCGGCGGCCCTTCCCGACGACCGGCTGGCGGCGCGGACGGCCGAGTTCCGGCAGCGGGTCGCGAACGGGGAGCCCCTCGACGCGATGCTCCCCGAGGTCTTCGCGACGGTCCGGGAGGCATCGCGGCGCGTCCTCTCGATGCGGCACTTCGACGTCCAGCTGGTGGGAGGGGTGGTCCTCCACGAAGGGAAGATCGCGGAGATGCGGACGGGGGAAGGCAAGACGCTCGTGGCCACCCTGCCCATCGTCCTCAATGCCCTCACGGGCCGCGGGGTGCACCTGGTCACCGTCAACGACTACCTGGCCAAGCGGGACGCCGACTGGATGGGGACCATCTACCGGTTCCTGGGGATGTCCGTGGGGGTCATCGTCCACGGGATGGACGACGACGAGCGCAAGGCCGCCTACGCCTGCGACATCACGTACGGGACCAACAACGAGTACGGCTTCGACTACCTCCGCGACAACATGAAATTCCGCCTGGAGGACATGGTCCAGCGGGACCTCCATTACGCGATCGTGGACGAGGTGGACTCGATCCTCATCGACGAGGCCCGGACGCCGCTCATCATCTCCGGCCCGGCGGAAGAGGCCACCGACAAGTACCTCCGGGTGAACTCGATCATCGGGTACCTGAAGAAGGACGCGGACTACAAGGTCGACGAGAAGGCCCGCAGCGTCCTGCTCGGCGAGGACAGCGGGATCCCCAAGGTGGAGAATCTCCTCGGCGTGGAAAACCTCTACGATCCGCGCAACATCGAGATCCTGCACCACGTCAACCAGGCCCTGAAGGCCCACGTGCTGTTCAAGCGGGACGTCGACTACATGGTGAAGGACGGGGAGGTCGTCATCGTCGACGAGTTCACGGGGAGGCTGATGCCCGGCCGGCGCTGGTCCGACGGCCTGCACCAGGCCGTGGAGGCCAAGGAGGGCGTCAAGATCGAAAACGAGAACCAGACGCTGGCGACCATCACCTTCCAGAACTACTTCCGGATGTTCGACAAGCTGGCGGGGATGACCGGCACGGCCGACACGGAGGCCGCGGAGTTCAAGCAGATCTACAACCTCGACGTGGTGGTGGTCCCCACCAACCAGCCGATGATCCGGGAGGATACCCGGGACCAGATCTACCGGACCGAGAAGGAGAAGTTCCAGGCGGTGCTCGAAGAGGTGAAGCGCCTCTACGAAGTGGAGCGGCCGGTCCTGGTGGGGACCGTTTCCATCGAAAAATCCGAGCGGCTCTCCGCGCTCCTGACCCGGCACGGGATCCCGCACAACGTCCTGAACGCCAAGCACCACGAGAAGGAGGCGCAGATCATCGCCGAGGCCGGACAGCCCGGGAAGGTCACGATCGCCACCAACATGGCCGGACGCGGCGTCGACATCAAGCTGGGCGAGGGCGTCGTGGGAAAGGGAGGGCTGCACATCGTCGGCACCGAGCGGCACGAGTCCCGCCGCGTGGACAACCAGCTGCGCGGGCGCGCGGGGCGCCAGGGCGACCCCGGATCGTCCCGCTTCTACCTCTCCCTGGAGGACGACCTGCTCCGGATCTTCGGGTCGGACCGGATCGCGCCGATCATGTCGAAGCTGGGGATGGAGGAGGGGGAGCCGATCGAGCACAACCTCATCAACAAGGCGGTCGAAAACGCCCAGAAGAAGGTGGAGGCCCACAACTTCGATATCCGGAAACACCTGCTCGAGTACGACGACGTGATGAACAAGCAGCGGACCGTCGTCTACGACCTGCGCAAGGAGGTGCTCGCGGGGGAGGACCTGCGGGACATGGTGATGGAGATGGCGGTGGAAGTCGCCGAGAACCTGGCCTATCGGTTCTCCGACGCCCGGGAGTACCCCGAGCAGTGGGACCTTTCGGCCCTGGGGGACGCGGTGTACGCGCAGTTCGGGTACCGGCTCAACCTGCCGCAGGAGGAGGTCCCGAAACTGAAGCAGGACTCCCTTGCGGTCATGGTCCGGGAGGGGGCGGAGGCGGCCTACGCGAAGAAAGAGCAGGAGTACGGGGCGGACGCGATGCGCTACCTCGAGCGGATGTTCCTGCTCTCCACGATCGACGCGCAGTGGAAGGACCACCTGCTGTCGATGGACCACCTGAAGGAAGGGATCGGCCTGCGGGGATACGCCCAGAAGGACCCGCTGAAGGAGTACCAGCGCGAGGGGTTCGACATGTTCTCCGACCTCGTGTACCGGATCAAGGAGGAGACGCTGAAGCGGCTCTTCCACGTGAAGGTGCAGCGGGAGGAGGAAGGCAAGGCGGCGGCGCCGCCGCCCGTCGCCCCCAGGAGGGTCAATCTTTCCCGGGGCGACATCTCCCGCGCCGGCCAGACGACGCAGCGGCACGTGAAGAAGAAGGTCGGCCGCAACGACCCCTGCCCGTGCGGGTCGGGCAAGAAGTACAAGAAATGCTGCGGCGCGGAGGTGTAAGGGAATGAAGCCCGCGGGAACGGTAGCGGTCCCGGGATTCCGGGGCTCCGGGACGGCGTGCGGGATCAAGAAGGCCGGGAAGGCCGACCTGGCCCTCGTCGTGAGCGATCTCCCGTGCGTGTCCGACGTCGTGTTCACGCGGAACCGGGTGGTCGCCGCCCCCGTCGCGTGGGGGAAGGGGCTGCGGAGCCGCGCCTCCCTGCGCGGCGTGATCGCCAACAGCGGGAACGCGAATGCCTGCACGGGGAAGGAAGGGCTCTCCGCCGTGCGGCGGACGTCGGATGCGGCATGCGCCGCCCTTGGGCTTCCGTCGGGCTCCCTGCTGGTCTCCTCGACGGGAGTGATCGGCGTCCCGCTCCCGGCGGAAAAAATCGCGGCGGCGCTTCCCGGGCTGGTGGCGTCCCTCTCCGCCCGCGGGGTCGCCCGCGCGGGCGACGCGATCCTCACGACCGACGCCTACCCCAAGCGCGGGGTCCGAAGGGTCGACGTCCGCGGGGGGACCGTCACCCTCGGCGGGATCGCGAAGGGGGCCGGGATGATCTCCCCGAACATGGGGACGATGCTCGCCTACGTGTTCACGGACGCATCGATGCGCTCCCCCGCCCTTCGCCGGGCGTTCCGGGAGGCGGTGGACCGGTCGTTCAACCGCATCGTGGTGGACGGCGACACGAGCACCAACGACACCGCCGCCATCTTCGCCAACGGCGCCTGCGGCCTTCCCCCCCTCGAGGGAAAGGACATGGCGGCGTTCTCGGATGCGCTGCGGTCCCTGCTGCTCGACCTGGCCCTCATGGTGGTGCGCGACGGGGAGGGGGCGTCGCGGGTCGTGCGGATTGCCGTCACCGGCGCCGCAAGCGTGGCCGAGGCCGAAACCGCGGCGCGCGCGGTGGCCACGTCGCCGCTGGTGAAGACCGCCGTGTTCGGGGCCGACCCCAACTGGGGCCGGGTCGTCGCCGCCGTCGGGCGGTCGGGGGTCCGCGTCGACCCGGAACGAATCGGGCTTTCGTTCGCCGGGGAGACGGTTCTCCGGCGGGGGATGCGGATCGACCGGGCCGCCGAACGGCGCGCCGCCCCGAAGATCCGCAAGGAAGCCTACGGGATCGACGTCGACCTGGGGCTGGGGAAGGGGAGCCACTACCTCTACTTCTCGGACCTGACCCACGACTACATAAGAATCAACGCTGGATATCGCACCTAACGTCATGGTATATATAGCCGGTTAGGCAATCATCCCCCACGGGCGGGACTCTCCCCGGGGTGCCGAGGCGCCGTTACGCCGCGGTGGATGGGGAGGGGCGGAACGCCCGGAGGATCAACCCCGAACGCGAGGAGGAAGGGAAGGCATGGCAAACGGACAGGGTTCGGTCATCACGATGAAGCAGCTGCTGGAGGCGGGGGTGCACTTCGGCCACCAGACCAAGCGGTGGAACCCGAAGATGAAGAAGTACATCTTCACCGCCCGCAACGGGATCTACATCATCGACCTGCAGCAGACGGTGAAGATGTTCCGCGCGGCCTACGACGTGGTGAAGGACATGGCCGCGGAAGGACGGACGGTCCTGTTCGTGGGAACCAAGAAGCAGGCGCAGGAGGCCGTCGAAGAGGAGGCCCGGCGCGCCGGCACCCCCTACGTGAACCAGCGCTGGCTGGGCGGCATGCTCACGAACTTCCAGACCATCCGCAAAAGCCTCGACCGGCTCCAGCGCCTGAAGGAGATGGGCACCGACGGCACCGCCGAGAAGCTGCCGAAAAAGGAAGTGCTGAAGCTCGACAAGGAGCGCCTCAAGATGGAGAAGGTCCTCGGCGGCATCCAGGAACTCCGGCGCGTGCCGGACGCCCTCTTTGTCGTCGACCCCTCCCGCGAACAGATCGCGATCCTCGAGGCGCGGCGCCTGGGGATCCCCATCATCGCCATCGTCGACACCAACTGCGATCCCGACCTCATCGATTACGTGATTCCCGGGAACGACGACGCCATCCGGGCGATCAAGCTGTTCCTGTCGAAGATCGCCGACGCGATCGTCGAGGGCAAGGCGGCGTACGCCGAGAAGACGGCTTCCGAGGGGGACAAGGAGGCGGTGGCCCAGGAGGTCACCATGTCGCTGATCTCCACGGAAGAGGAGCAGGCGGAGGCGCCCCCGGCGGCGCCCGTCGCGGCAGAGGAGTAGGTCCCCCGGCCGCCGCCAACCGGCCCCGGAGGCCGCAACGCCCCCGGCGCGCGATATCGACACAACGATCAGGAGAGAACAGGATGCAGATCACCTCGGAGATGGTACGCGACCTCCGCGACAAGACCGGCGCGGGGATGATGGATTGCAAGAGGGCGCTCGCGGAGGCGGGCGGCAGCATGGAGCAGGCGATCGACAACCTCCGGAAGAAAGGCCTCGCCGCCGCTGCGAAAAAGGCCTCCCGCATCGCGTCGGAAGGGACGGTGGCCGCGTCCGTGGGCGGCGGCGCGGGCGCGCTGGTGGAGGTCAACTGCGAGACGGACTTCGTCGCCAAGACCGAGGATTTCCAGGGGTTCGTCCGCGAGGTGGCCGCCCTGGTGCACGCCCGGGCGCCGCGGGACCTGGAGTCCGCCCTTCTCCTTCCCGCAGGGGACGGGACGCTTTCCGACCGGCTGACCGGACGGGTGGCGAAGATCGGCGAG
>JBLNFH010000170.1:0-3513 GCA_050263475.1 Deltaproteobacteria bacterium | reverse complement strand
ACCCGTGGCGACAACCGTGGGGTTCCGAAAATGCCGCCCAATGGCGAAAACAGAAATCGAGAACCGAGGGGACATTCCTAACGAGTGCAACCCGGGGACATTTCTAAAGAGCTTTGACATTCCGTTTCGGGCCCCGGCTCTTCGGCCCCCCGCCCGGCCTGAAAATTGCGGCCGCTCCCCCCTATTTAAGCCAGAGGACGCGCCACTCGCCGAACTTGCCGAGGAGTTTTCCCTTGTCGATCGAGGCGACGCCGATCCGGAACGTCGAGCCGCCCTTCGGGGGGACGACGAAGGCGTCCCGGGCGGAACCGCCGGTATGCGGGGTGCGCCAGGCGAGCTGGAGGGAGTCGCCGTCCTGGGCGAAGCACAGCGCCTCGGAGTTGGAAAAGACGCGGAGGCTCTCGAAAAACCCCCCTGCGGTCACGAGGTTGTTCAGGACGATCAGTTCGTCGTTCCTGTCGCCCAGCAGGTCCACGCCGAATAGCCGGTTCGGGAGGTAGATCCGCCGGACCATGTCCGGCCTGCCCTGGATGCCGATCGGGGCGTCCAGCGACGTTTCCGTCCCGGAGACGGCGTCGATGCTTTCCCAAAGCTTTTTTCCTGTGTCGTCGAGCAGCACGAGGCGTTCCCTGCCCGTCAGGGTGACGAATCTCAGGGCGCTTCCTTTTTTCAGCGTGGTGAAGGCATAGATCCAGGTCCCCTCGGGCAGCGGCAGCGCCGATTCCCGTTCCTTGTTCCCGCCCTGTCCGTACCGGGAGAGCGCGAGGCGATAGACGGGCCCCTTGAAGATCATTTCGGGTTCGGACTCCTGACCGACGAGGACGATCCCGTCCTTTCCCAGGTCCAGCGTCCGCACGAAATAGGGGACATCTCGATAGATCCGCTGGTATTTCGTGCCGTCGTACCCCCAGACATCGGTGAGCGCCTTGCCGCTGATGTACCGGACCGCGATGATCTCGGGCGTTCCGTTCCCGTCGACGTCGGCCGCGTCCACGTGGATAAATCCCTGTCCCGCGTCGGGGAGGCGGATTTTTTCGTAGAGGTCGTCCCCTTCCACGCGGTAGACCGTGATCCCGTCGGCGTAGGCGGCGACGACCTCCGTTTTCCCGTCGCGGTCGGTGTCCCCCCAGGCCACCGATATCACGTCGCCCTCGAGGTTCCGGCTGCGGGAGATCGTGCCGGTGAGCCGGGGGATCTTGCGCCGCTCTTTTCCCTCCCCCACCTGCTCATCGCCGAAAAACTGGTATTTCAATTTTGCGGCGGCCTCGATCGCCATGCGGGAGAAGACGGGAGGAAGCCCCGCGCTGCCCCCGGCGGGGAGATCCCCCGTGGCGTTGACGACGACGGTCCTCCCCTTCCCCGGGTCTTCCGCGGCGGCGAGGGTCAGGTCGAGCGTGAAGGTGCGCCCGATGCGGGAGACCGCGCCGGTCAAGACGTAGGTGGCGCCGATGCCGCGCGCCTTCTTCCGGACCTGGTCGGGGTCCTGGGTCTCCGTGCCGGTCACCGGCAGCACATCGAAGCGGTCCTGGAGCTTGTCCTTCAGCGACTGGCCGAGCTTGAAGACGTCGGACGCGATCGAATTGTCGGAGAGGTTCTGCAGTGGGAAAAACGCCACCGTCTGGCGCGCCGCGCGGGCGGCGCCGGCCGCCGCCAGGAGGAATATCGTTGCGGCGAGGGAAACGGAGAGGAGACGCACCCTCATCGAATGAGCGACGCTACCTTCTTGAATTCGGGCGTGGCCGCGACTTTCAGGAGCTGGAAGACCGCCGTTTCCGTGCTGAAAACGGTGCACCCGGCGTCGCGCAGCGCCTGGAGGCCGCTCTGGTAGTTGTGCAGGTAGCGCGAGGAGACCGCGTCGTCGAGGACGAAGACCGAATAGCCGGCCCGGGTGAGATCCACCGAGGTCTGGTAGACGCAGACGTGCGTCTCCATGCCGACGATGACCACCTGCTTGCGATGGGGCGCAGCCATCGCCTGGAGGAACCCCTCGTCGCGGGCGCAGCTGAAGCTCACTTTCTCGATCTTCTGGTACTTCTTCCCCTCCAGGGGCTTCAGGATCTCGGGGACGGTCCCGCCCAGCCCCTTCGGGTACTGCTCCGTGAGGAGGATCGGAAGGCCCAGCGTGCCCGCGGTCTCGATCATGATCTGCGCGTTCCGCAACGCCTGCGGGTACAGGTCCTTATGGATCGCAGGCACCAGCCTTTCCTGGATGTCCACGACCAGGAGAAGCGCCTCCTCCCGATTCAGAAAATCGGCCATTTCGGTTCCCCTTACTCCTCCCGGCTGCCGGCGGGGCAGGAGATGATCTCTTCGTCCATCTGCGTCAGCTTCTCGAACCCGGTCTCGGTGACCAGGTACGCGTTTTCCAGTCCCACCGCACCCTCGCCCGGGAAGACGAACTTGGGCTCCATTGCGAAGACCATCCCGGGGGCCAGGACGGTCTTCCATCCCTTCGCGATGAAGGGGAACTCGTCGACCTCGATGCCGATCCCGTGCCCGATGAACTTGACATTATACCCCGGGGGTCCCATGAAATTCCCGGAGAACGGGCTGTGGGAGACCATCTCCATGCCGATCTCGTAGAGGTCCCCCGCCACCGCGCCGGGGCGGATGGCGTTCTCGATATCCCGCAGGACCTTGACGGTCAGCTCGTGGGCCATCGTCATCTTTTCGGGAAGGGCCCCAAGGACGTAGGTGCGCGCCATGTCGACCAGGTAGCCGTCCTGTGCCCACATGACGTCGACGATGATCGGCTCGTTCTTCTCGAAGAGACGGTACCCCTGTCCCGCGGGGACGTACGGGGAGGTCCCCTTTCCGGAGGTCGGGAAGTCGGCGTAGGAGGGAACGGCGGCGTCGGGGCCGGAGATGACGCATCCCAGTCCCACTTCCTGGTTCCAGGCGTGCATCCGG
Organism: Deltaproteobacteria bacterium; assembly: GCA_050263475.1. Classification (GTDB taxonomy): domain Bacteria; phylum Desulfobacterota; class Deferrimicrobia; order Deferrimicrobiales; family Deferrimicrobiaceae; genus FEB-35. The sequence goes on along the minus strand of JBLNFH010000170.1, from coordinate 603 downwards.
GTGATCGTCGTGTGGCCGCCGGCGATCGCTTTTCCCTGGAGGATCCCCTGAAGCTCCATCTCGGTCATCCCGGGACGGATGTGCGCCCGCATTTCGGAAAGCAGCGCGGAGAGCTTCTTCCCGCAGGTCCGCAGCGCCTCGATCTCGGAGGGCCCCTTGACGGCCCGGATCTCCCGGATGGGCGTGGAGAAGTCCACGGCCCTGGCCTGGGGGAAAAGCGCCGCATACCGGCTGAAAGTGGTGACCGGCATCACTTCGAGCTCGAATCCGATCGCGCTGAAGGTGATCCCCCTCTTCCCGAACCAGGCGGGGATGTCCTTGATGCTTGCGATCCTTTCGATGTGCTCGATCGACGATTCGGCGATCGCGCGCTCGTACACCCGGCGGGCGAAGTAGACCGGCTCGCTGGAGGCGGGGACGACCAGGACCCCCTGCTGGACGGAGCCGGCGAAGTAGAACAGGTCGGCGTTCTGGACGATGACCGCTGCACCCAGTCCGGCCTGCGCCAGCCTTTCCTGCAGCGCCCTCACCCTGGTGCTGATCTCCTCTTTCGGCGTCAGTCGATACATAACTAAACCCCATGGACGTTCTTAAACTTTTTAA
>JBLNFH010000169.1:0-3980 GCA_050263475.1 Deltaproteobacteria bacterium | reverse complement strand
GATCTCATCGTGCGGCATCCCGTTGAGTTCGGCCTCCAGCATGTCCCTCTGGCGCGGCGAAAGTTTGCTGCGGATGAGCTGGTGCAGGAGAGTGATGAGGCTGCGGCGCGCGGCGGACTCGTGGGGATCGGGCCCGCTGTCGGCTTCTTCCCGCAGAAACGCGCCTTTCTCCCGCAGTTCGTCGAGGGAGACGTTGTTCCAGTGCTTGCGGCGCAATTCGGTGAATGCGACCCGCAGCGCGATGGCGGTCGCCCAGGTCGTAAACGCACTGCGCCCTTCGAACCGGTCCAGGTGGTCCAGAATGCGAACCATCGCCGTTTGCACCACGTCCTCCAGGAAATCGTCGCCGGTTCCGGGGCGCCGGGACAAGCCGGCCCGGACGCCCTTGAGCAGGAAGAGGCGCAATTCGCGAAGCGCCGCTTCACGATCGGGGCTATCGGGGGCCAGACTCCTTGGCCAGTCGATATCGGCCATGTTCATGCGAAACCGGGATGCCTCCTTTCCCCCCGCGGCAGACTCTGCCGCGGGGGGAGAAGGCGAACAGTTAAGGCACTCGATTGGAAAGGGCTCCGTACAAGCCCTTTCGTTTCTATTTGGATGCGTTCACATGCTGTGTTTCTTCACCAGGGACGGCCAATTCTTCTCGGCCTTGGCGATGAATCCCTTGGGGTCCTTGTTGAACTCCTTCAGGATATCCGGATTGAGGTTGAGATAGAGCTTCCCGTCCCGGATCTGCCACGTGCTGATATCCACGGGAAACAACGCCCCCAACGCCGCGCCGTAGGCGCAGAATCCGCCGAACTGCGGGACGTACTTCTCCGGGTTCGCATCGAACAGCGACTTGTGCGCCCTCGACGCGAAGAAATACGTTGCCCCCTTATAGGGTGACGAAACGCCGGGATCCCCAGGCGTCGCTTTCCCGTCGGTGAAGAAGGCGACGGTATCATAGCCGCCCACGGCGATGCCGCTGGCCCCGGCCACATTGACAAGGCTCCCCGCGACTGCCGTGGAGGCGAACAAAGCTACCACTGCGACCATTGCGATGGTACGAAGCAGACTCTTCATCCTGTTGCTCCTTTCTACTTTATGAATGCACCGACTCGATCCGTGGCCACGTTCGCTCGGATGGTTTGCCTGTTAGACGCCGCAATGCGCCATTCTCTTACCTCCTGGGGGGGAATTTTCTTCGGGACCGAACTCTTCTTCGAATTCCAGGCGATTCATGAAGCAATCCTGCCTGATCGGATGCGATGCGGGACCAGGCAAGAGGGAGCACACCGGCATGAGGGAGTTTGATAAGGTCCAGGCGGGGGATATATTCTTCCTAGTGAAACCGGATACTCGGGTCTTCACTCTCCCACCGGTTCAGGACGTCTTCCGGGTCCGCTTCTTCCCCCTCCAGGCGCACTCCCGTCGACAGACAGAACCCGCGAATCATGGCCCTGTAGAACTGGGCGGCCCACTCGTCCCCGCGGTCGATGGCCGCCGCGGATCCTCTCACCACGGCCTTGGCTGCCATGCCGGGCCGGTTCCAGTAAAAGGTCATCAGGTTCCCGTCCGCCTCGGAGTCCGCGAACAGGGCGAGGCCGTCGACCACGTACAGGTCGTCCCCGCAACGGATCGTGGCCTGCGGGTTGCCGCCCTCCACCTCTATCGTTATCGTCATCTTCTTGCCGGACATGGGCGCCTCCTTGCCATGCGTCGTTTATCCACGTTTCCATCCACGGCCGGGATCGCAGCCTCCCGGCGCTATACCGCTAACGACTGCCGCGTTGAAAAGGTTCCACGCGCCCGCCTTCGTTCAGATCGTTCGCCGGTTGGATGACGCCGGGCCATCCTGTTTCGCGATACCCCTGAAGCAGGGATTTCCGGGAAATGGGAAACGGCCGAGGAAAAGGAGGTATCAAAAAGGGGAATTGGTTTTCTGGGCAACTCATTACGTAACCCGGTCTCACCGCGATGGAATACGAGGGGGATTCGAGCCATGTCCAATACAGGTACGAAAGAAACCAATGCTGTTCTGGATAACCACTTGGCCGCCGCGCAACGCGGGGATCTCGAGGGCGTACTCAGCGACTTTTCCGAGGACGCTGTCCTCTTCCTTCCTCAGGGGCCGGTTCGGGGAATTGCGGAGTTGCGGGATTTCTACAACGCGTTTCTGACCCAGCCGCCTTCGGGGTTCCCGAAAGCATTCGAACTCCTCCGCCGGGATGTGGAGGGCGAGATCGCATATATCGTTTGGAAAGCCGAGCCGGGAGTTCAGCAGGCCACCGACACCTTTTTGGTCCGCGACGGGAAAATCCTGTTTCAGACATTCGCGGCGTCCCTTGCCGCCTGACCCGATTGCCGGTCTCATTGGCGGTCCGGATCCACCGAGCCTGCCGCCCCGGGATTCGACCAACCGGACGTGCGGATTTTCACCATTACCCGCACGGGCTGCACACCCCGTGAAATCAACCGCTGGTCGAGGGGACAGTTGGGAAACCCGTGAGGGGGTGGATACGTGTCCCCCCCGCGAGGAGGTCAACCTTTATATTCCGGTTTCAACCCCTTGCATCCATCACGATACCCACAAGCGTAAGCATGAACATAGTGGCTGCCGTTTTTACGGGCGATGTCGGCGATCAAGTAGTGATCCGGGGGTTCCGACTGGGGATTGCAGAAATGAAATTTGATCCCGCTTTGATATCCTCTCCCGTACTCGGATTTCCGCGGTGAGCAACTCGCAATCATGCGATCTGCCAGAAGGAGAAATTTCTCGAATTCGGCGTAAGTCATTTTTTCTCCCACGCCCGGGCATTCATCCAGCTTCCCCAAATGTTTTCGGCAAATCCGGATGAAATCTTTACCTGGCATCGGGGGGGGCGAATCCCACCCCCATCCTCCAATCCACGTGTTCTTTTCGGTGCTCCCTGTTAAGATTGGGTGAGATCGAAACCGGGGGGTATCTCGTGGGCATACTACACGGCAGGAAGGGGCTGATCCTCGGCGTCGCCAACGAGAAATCCATCGCATGGGGCGTGGCCAGGGCCTGTCACCGCGAGGGGGCCGAGCTCGGGTTCAACTATCTCGGGGAGGCGCTGATGAAACGCGTTCACCCCCTCGCGGAGTCGATCCATTCGAGTTTCATCGAACCGCTCGACGTCGGCGACGACATGCAGCTCGACGATTTTTTCGCCAAGGTCGAGGCCCGATGGGGGCGGCTCGACTTCCTCGTGCACTCCATCGCCTTTGCCAACAGGGAATCGCTGAAAGGCAATTTCCGGGATACGTCGCGCGCCGATTTCCATCTCGCGCTGGATATTTCCGCCTACTCCTTCATTGCCTGCGCCCGGCGGGCGGCCCGGTTGATGGGACCGGGGGGAGCCATGGTGACGATGAGTTACCTCGGGGCGGTGCGCGCTGTGCCGAACTACAACGTGATGGGTGTGGCGAAGGCCGCCCTCGAAGCGGCGACCCGTTACCTGGCCTACGATCTCGGGCCGGAAGGGATCCGCGTCAACGCTGTATCGGCAGGGCCGATCCGTACGCTCGCAGCCTCCGGGGTGAGCGATTTCCGCAGGCTGATGGAGAAGAGCGCCCGTGGCGCCTTGCTCCGACGGACCGTAACACAGGACGAGGTGGGGAACGCTGCCGCGTACCTCCTTTCGGATTGGGCTTCCGGCGTGACCGGCGAAGTGCACTACGTCGACGCCGGGTTCAACATCGGCGGCGGCGACCCGGGCGTCGAACCGGCCCCATCGGGCTCCTCATCCCCCTCCTCCTGAGCGTTTGAAGGGACCCGATTTTTTCCCCGAGATCTCCCGGATCTCCACCTTGATCACCACTGTCATCCGGAGCGTCTGATCGGAATATCCGTGTGTCCCTTCCGCATACCGACGCATGATGACATCGAGAGCCGCCCTCTTCTCGCCGGGATCTTCGATGAAGCCGGCAATCCCGTATCCGATCACGCTTCGGTAGCGCATGGTCCAACCACA
>JBLNFH010000168.1:0-6318 GCA_050263475.1 Deltaproteobacteria bacterium | reverse complement strand
GTCGTCTCGGCGCTGTCCGGCCTGGTGGGCGCCCGGGAGCAGATCCCCCCGGCGTTTTCGGCCGTGAAGGTCGCGGGGAAACGGGCGTACGCGATGGCCCGGCAGGGGGTGCCCGTGGCGTTGGCCCCCCGGGTCGTGACGCTGTACGAGGCGAGGCTTCTTTCGTGGTCGCGGGAGGGATTCCGCGTCCTCCTGCGATGCTCGAAGGGATTTTACGTGCGGGCGCTTCCCCGGGAACTGGAACGGGCGCTCGGCGTGCCGACGACCGTATCCGGGCTTCGCAGGGTGCGCTCCGGCCCGTTCCGCATCGAGGACTCGGTGACGCTCGCCGACCTGATCGAGGAAGGGAAGCGCGGCGTGGCCGCGTCCCGCCTGATTCCCATCGGGAAGGCGCTCTCCGGTTTTCCCCAGTGGGAGATCCCGGCGGACGCCGTCGAAGCGGTGCGCCACGGAGGCTCGCCCGCGCCTTGGCTTTCCGGGCGGGAGCCGGTGCCCGCGCAGGGCGTGGTGCTGCTGACGCACGCGACCGAGGGGCCGGTCGCCCTCGTCGAGCGGGTGGAGGAGGGGCGATGGAAGATCGTCCGGGGCATATGAATTTACTTCCTGCCGGGGATATGTTATAAAAGTTAAAACCGGCAAATATTGTTGATTTTCTGATCCTTTGAAAGGGGAAGGGCGAAGCGAAATGGGCTTGGAGACGGAGAAGAAAAAGGACTTGATCGGCAAGTTCAAGGTTCACGAGTCGGACACCGGTTCGCCCGAGGTCCAGATCGCCCTCCTGACGGAGAGGATCAACGAGATCACGGATCACCTCAAGACGCACACCAAGGACTTCAACTCCCGGCGGGGGCTGTTGAAGCTGGTCGGCCAGCGCCGCCGTCTCCTCGACTACCTGAAGTCGAAGGAATCGCTGCGGTACAAGGCCGTGGTGGAAGCGCTCGGCCTGCGCAAGTAATCGCAAGTAATTCGGGATACTGACGCCATCCACATCATCGCTGCCCCGGGGGCGGCAAAAGAAGGGAATACGGACAAATTGGGACACGTGTACGAAAAAGAGATTTCCGGAAGGAAACTGAGCATCGAGACGGGGGTTGTGGCCAAGCAGGCGGGCGGATCCGCGGTCGTCCAGTACGGGGATTCGGTCGTCCTGGTCACGGCGTGCGGCACCGAGACCCCGAGGCAGGGGATCGATTTCCTTCCCCTGGTCGTGGACTATGTCGAAAAAACGTTCGCCGTCGGCAAGATTCCCGGCGGCTTCTTCAAGCGGGAAGGGAGGCTTTCGGAATACGAGGTGCTGACCTCCCGCCTCATCGACCGGCCGATCCGGCCGCTGTTCCCGAAGGGGTTCTACAACGAGACCCAGGTGATCGCCACCGTCCTCTCGGCGGACAAGGAGAACGATACGGGCGTGCTGGCGATGATCGGGGCGTCGGCCGCGCTGACCATCTCCGACCTGCCCTTCGTCGGCCCGATCGCCGGCGCCCGCGTGGGGAGGATCGACGGCAAGCTCGTCCTCAATCCCCTCATCCCTGACCTCGAGCACAGCGACCTGAACATCTTCGTGGCCGGCAGCCGCGACGCCATCCTGATGGTCGAGGGGGAGGCCGGCGAGGTCGCCGAGGAGGAAGTGCTCGACGCCATCCTGTTCGCCCACGAGTCCCTCCAGCCGATCCTCGAGATGCAGGAGCGGATGCGGGAGGAGATCGGCAAGCCCAAGCGCGTCTACGAGAAAAAGGAGCTCTCCCCGGAGGACCTGGGCCGGATCGCGGAAACCGCCGAAAACGACCTTCGCGCGGCGTACGACATCCAGGCCAAGCAGGACCGGCGCAAGCGGATCGACGAGATCGCCGAGGCCGTCCGCAACGCCTTCCCGGAAGAAGAACGCGTCGAGAAGGCCTCCCTCATCGCGGACGCCTTCAAGAACCTGGAAAAGCGGATCGTCCGCGGGAAGATCCTCGCGGAGAAGAAACGGATCGACGGCCGGGGGCTCACCGACATCCGGCCCATCGACTGCAGGGTGGGGGTGCTCCCGCGGACCCACGGGTCCGCCGTATTCACGCGGGGGGAGACCCAGGTGCTCGTCACGGCGACGCTCGGCACCACGCAGGACGAGCAGCGGATCGATTCCCTGCTGGGCGACACGACCAAGGCGTTCATGCTGCACTACAATTTCCCCCCCTTCAGCGTGGGGGAAGTGAAGATGCTTCGCGGGCCGGCACGCCGGGAAGTGGGCCACGGGGCCCTGGCCGAGAGGGCGGTCTCCAAGGTGCTGCCCGGGGAACTGGAATTCCCGTACACCATTCGCGTGGTCTCCGAGGTCCTCGAGTCGAACGGCTCCTCCTCGATGGCCACCGTCTGCGGCGCGTCCCTCGCGATGATGGACGCCGGAATCCCCACCAGCGGCGCCGTATCCGGCATCGCCATGGGGCTCATCAAGGAGGGGGAGAGGGTCGCCGTCCTCTCCGACATCCTGGGCGACGAGGACCACCTGGGGGACATGGACTTCAAGGTGGCCGGGACCGCGAAGGGGGTCACCGCGATCCAGATGGACATCAAGATCGGGGGGGTGAGCCGGGAGATCATGCTGACCGCCCTTCGGCAGGCGCGGGAGGGGCGCCTCTACATCCTGGACAGGATGAACGCCTCGCTCGACAAGCCCCGCGCCGAACTGTCGCCGTTCGCGCCCCGCATTTACATCATGAACGTGAAGACCGACAAGATCCGGGAGATCATCGGCCCGGGAGGCAAGGTCATCCGGGGGATCCAGGAGCAGACCGGGGTCAAGATCGACATCGAGGACGACGGGACGGTGAAGATCGCGGCCGTCGACGCGGCCTCGGCCAGGGCGGCCATTTCCATCATCGAGGGGATCACCCAGGAGGCCCAGGTCGGGAAGGTCTACGAGGGAAGGGTGCGCAAGATCATGGAGTTCGGGGCGTTCGTGGAGCTGTTTCCCGGCACCGACGGGCTCCTGCACGTCTCCCAGATCTCCAGGAAGCGCGTCAAGTCCGTCTCCGCCTGCTTCAAGGAGGGGGACATGGTCACCGTGAGCGTCCTCGAGGTCGACCGCGACGGGAAGATCCGGCTCTCCCACAAGGAGTTCGAGAAGGAAGGGGAGTTCCCGGAAACCGCTTTCGCCGGGCCCGGCGATGCGCCGGAGCCCCGCGGCGACAGGGATGGCAAATCGGGCGACCGCGGGCGCGACAGGGACCGCGATCACGGGGGCCGAAAAGGCCGTCGCTGACCATCCAGCCGATGACGGTCGGGAAAACGGTCCTCGACAACGGGGTCACGGTCATCAGCGAGCAGGTTCCCTACCTGAACTCCGCGACCGTGGGGATCTGGGTTTCCGTCGGGTCCCGCGCGGAGTCGCCCCCGGACAGCGGGATCGGCCACTTCATCGAGCACATGCTGTTCAAGGGGACCGGCCGCCGGAAGGCGATCGACATCTCCCGGGAGATCGAGTCGGTAGGGGGGACGATGAACGCCTACACCGACCGGGAGTACATCTTCTTCTTCGCCAAGGCGCTTGCGAAGGATTTCCCGCTGGCCGCCGACCTTCTCTGCGACATCTTCCTCGACTCCCGGTTCGACGCCGAGGAGCTGGAGCGGGAGAAGGGGGTGGTCCTCCAGGAAATCCTCATGGCGGAAGACAGCCCCGAGGACTACCTCCATGATTTTTTCCACGAATCGTACTGGAAGGGGCATTCGCTCGGGCTCCCCGTCCAGGGCACGGCGGGAAGCGTCTTCACCTTCGACCGGGAGCGGGTGGTCCGGTATTTCGGCGACCGGTTCCGCCGCCGCGGAACGATCGTGACCGTGGTGGGGAACCTGCCACACGAGAGGATCGTGGAGGTTTTCGGAAACGCGCTTTCGGGGCTTGCGCTGGGCGATCGCTTCCGACCCGAGGCGCCTCCCGCGCCGGAACACGGGGTGTTCCTCAGGAAACGCCCGCTCGAACAGCTCCACCTGGTCCTGGGGGGGCCGGCATTGCCGCGGGGGAGCGAGCTCCGGTATGTCGCATACGTCCTGAACGGCATCCTCGGCGGCGGCATGTGCAGCCGCCTCTTCCAGGAGATCCGGGAAAAACGCGGCCTGGCCTATTCCATCTATTCCTCCATTTCCTCCTACGCCGATTCGGGGATCCTGAAGATCTGCGCCGGGACGTCCGGCGGGCAGGCGAGGGAATTCCTGACGGTGGCGGCGGCGGCGGTCGACGAGCTTCGGGCGGGACGGCTCGACGACGGGGAGGTCGCCGTGGCCAAGGAGTGGATCAAGGGGAGCATGCTCCTCAACCTGGAGAGCGCCGAATACCGCATGTCGCGGCTGGCGATGAACGAGATGTTCCTGGGGCGCCAGGAGTCCCCCGACGACGAGCTGCGCCGGGTGGACGGCGTGACGTCGGAGCAGGTTCGGCGGCTCGCCGCGTCGATGCTCGACCGGGAGCGGTTTTCCCTGGCCGCCGTCGGGGATCTGCCGCCGGGACCCGACCTTGCCTTCTAGGAGCCCCGGGGCCTGCGTGATTCCCGTCCGGCTCCTCCGGGAGGGGGGCGAAGATCTCCTGCCGGCCTACCAGACCGAAGGGGCCGCCGGCATGGACCTGCGCGCCGGCATCGATGGGGAGATCGTGCTGCCGCCGATGGGGCGGGCGTTGATCCCGACCGGGATCTCGGTGGCCCTCCCGCCGGGGGTCGAGGGGCAGGTGCGTCCCCGCAGCGGCCTTGCGGCGCGCCACGGGGTGACCTGCCTGAACAGCCCCGGCACGATCGATTCGGACTACCGCGGGGAGATCCGCGTGATCCTCGTCAACCTCGGCGGAGAGCCGTTTTCCGTGCGGCGGGGCGACCGGATCGCGCAGCTGGTGTTCTCGCCGGTGCTGCGCGCCTCCCTCCGGGTCGTCGACGACCTCGATGCGACCCGGCGCGGCGAAGGCGGCTTCGGACACACGGGAGTGTAGGAGGGCAACGTGATCGAACGCTATACCCGGCCGGAAATGGCGAAGATCTGGGAGCCGGAGAACCGGTTCCGGATCTGGCTGGACATCGAGCTCCTGGCGATGGAGGCGATGGTCAAGAAGGGGTGGATCCCCGCCGACGCCCTTGCCCGCGTGCGCAAGCGGGCAACGTTCGACGTCCCGAGGATCCACGAGATCGAGAAGAGGGTCAAGCACGACGTGATCGCCTTCCTGACGTCGGTGGCCGAGCACATCGGGGACGATTCCCGGTTCCTGCACGTCGGCATGACCAGCTCCGACGTCCTGGACACCTCCTTCGGGGTGCAGATGCGCCAGGCCCTCGCGCTTCTCGTCCGCGAGGCGGAAAACGTGCGCGAGGTGCTCCGGAAGCGGGCGTTCGAGCACAAGGACACGGTGATGATCGGCCGCACCCACGGCATCCACGCGGAGCCGGTCACCTTCGGGTTGAAGATGGCCCTTTGGGCCGACGAGATGCGCCGGAACGTCGCCCGCCTCAAGCGGGCCCGGGACGTGATCTCCGTCGGGAAACTCTCGGGAGCCGTCGGGACGTTCGCCAACATCGATCCGTTCGTCGAGGAGTACGTCTGCAAAAAACTGGGCCTTTCCCCCGCCCCGGCGTCCACCCAGGTCGTCCAGAGGGACCGGCACGCCGAGGTGTTCTCCACCCTGGCGATCGTGGGATCCTCCCTGGACAAGTTCGCCACCGAGATCCGCCACCTCCAGCGGACGGAGGTCCTGGAGGCCGAGGAGTACTTCTCCGAGGGGCAGAAGGGCTCCTCCGCGATGCCCCACAAGCGCAACCCCGTGCTGTCGGAAAACCTCTCGGGGCTCTCCCGCCTGTTGCGGGGCTATTCCGTCACCGCGATGGAGAACGTCGCCCTCTGGCACGAGCGGGACATCAGCCATTCCTCGGCGGAGCGCGTGATCGGCCCGGACGCCACGATCGTCCTGGACTTCGCCCTGGCCCGGTTCCGCGGGCTGATGGAAAAGCTGCTCGTCTACCCGGACCGCATGAAGAAGAACCTGGAGAGCACCCGCGGGCTCATCTACTCCCAGCGCGTTCTCCTCGCGCTGGCCTCGAAGGGGCTCTCGCGGGAGCGGGCCTACGAGGTCGTCCAGAAATCCGCGATGGAGGCGTGGCGGACCCGGAAGGAGCTGGCCTCCCTCCTCTGGAAGGACCGCGAGGTCCGGGCGGCGCTTTCCCGGGAGGAATTCGACGGGCTGTTCGACATCCGGTATTACCTCAAGAACATCGACGCGATCTTCGACCGGGTCTTCGGGGGCCATTCGGGAAGAGCATGAAGGCGCCGGCTGGAAATGACCGCAGGCGGCCCGGGAAGAAA
>JBLNFH010000167.1:0-7960 GCA_050263475.1 Deltaproteobacteria bacterium | reverse complement strand
CAGGGGGAGTTTGCGCCAGGTATGCTAAGATAGCACCTCGCCGCCGGGAGGCGGCAGGAAAATGGACCGCTCGATAAAAACCCTTCTATCGGAAGCCGAAACCCTGCGCCCGGAGGCCGTGCGCATGCTGCACGCGGTTTCGGGGTACGCGGAGCTGGGACTCGAGGAATTCCGGACCTCCCGGACCCTTTCGGGGTTTCTCGAGAAGAGAGGGTTTCGCGTGGAGCGCGGAATCGCCGCCATGAAGACGGCCTTCCGCGCGGAATTCCCCTTCGGCAGGGGAAAGCCCGCGGTGGCGATGCTCTGCGAGATGGACGCCCTGCCGGGTCTTGGCCATGCCTGCGGGCACAACGTCGGCGGCGTGTCCTCGGCCTGCGCCGCGGCGGCGGTCGCCGCATACGGGGCGGGCCGTTTCCGGTCGGGGAAGATCGTGGTCCTTGGGACCCCGGCCGAGGAGATGGGGTACGGCAAGGCGCGGATGGTCGAGGAGGGGATCTTCGGGGGGATCGACGCCGCCATGATGGTCCACCCCTCCTCCCGCCGCCACGTCGCCAAGGGGTATCTTGCCCTGCACAAGATCCGGTTCACCTACCTGGGCAAGGCTTCCCATGCCGCCGCCTACCCGGAGCATGGAATCAACGCCCTGGACGGGGTCCTTTTGCTGTTCCAGGGGGTTGCCGCACTGCGGCAGCATCTGCCGGAGACCGTTCGCGTCCACGGGATCGTCACGGAGGGAGGCCGGGCGCCCAATATCGTCCCGGAACGGGCCCAGGCGTACTTCTACGTGAGGGGCGAGAACGACGGCGTGCTGGCGGACGCGGTCCGCAGGGTCAAGGAGTGCGCCCGGGGGGCGGCGAAGGCGACCGGATGCAGGCTCCGGATGGAGCAGGGTCCTTACACCCTTTCCGCAATGAAGGTGAACCCCGTGCTGGCCGATGGCTACCGGAGGAGCCTTGCGATCCTCGGGCTTCCCGAAAGCGGGGCCCCGACCGACAGGAACCGCGGCTCCTCCGACATCGGGAACGTCTCCCGGATCGTCCCGACGATCCAGCCCAACGTCCCGATCTCCCGCGGGGAGAGGGTGGAGATCCACACGCGCGCGTTCGAGGAGGCCTCCCGGGGACCCGGCGGCGTCGAGGGGATGATGGAAGGGATCCGGGCGCTGGCCCTCTCCGCGTACGACCTTTTCGCGGACCCCGGCAGGGTGCGGGAGGCGTGGAAGGCGTTCAGAGAAGGACGATCGTGACGCCGTCCCCGCCCTGTTCCCGCGGGGCGGGGAAGAAGCGCTTCGCGTAGGGAGAACCGCGGAGATGGCTGCGCACGGCGGCCTTCAGCGCCCCCGTGCCGTGCCCGTGGATGAGGAAGGCGTGCGGCGCCTGGGCCAGGGAGAGGCGGTCGAGGAACGCGTCCACTTCCGGCAGCGCGTCGTCCACGTAGCTGCCGCGCAGGTCGAGGGTGTTCTCCGGCGTCTGCAGGTAGAGCGCCGGGGACGTCTCCTCGCCGTGCCGCAACGTCTTCGATGGACGGCTTTCCGCGGCGCGGGGCGCCTTGGGGAAGATCCGCACCTGGTCCCGGGACACCCGAAGCTTCATCCCCCCGACCACCACTTCCAGCTCCCGGTCGTCGGGGGCGGGCGTCGACGCGACCTCCCCCTCCTTGTGGATCGTCGCGAGAAACACCTTCTGTCCCTGCGAGAGCGCGGCGCCGGGGGGCAGCGGCGCGGTCCTGCTGATCATGGCGCGCACCACCGGGTCGTCCTCCGCCTTTTCCTTTTCCTTCCATTCCCGGATCACCGACTGCGCCTTCCGGACGGTCTCGATCTTCTTCTCCCTGCGAAGTTCCTCCGTCACCGCGCGGAGCTGCGCCTCCGCCCTGCGGATCTCCTCGCGGGCTTTCTGCCTCGCCCCCGCCAGGATCCGGGACTCTTCTTCCCGGGTCCGCTCCCGCTCGGCGGCGAGCCGGGCGCGCAGCGCTTCCGCCTCCCGCCGCGCGGAGGCGGCCTCTTCCGCTTCCGCCCGGGCCGTCTCCCGTTCCCCGGCAAGCCGCGCAATCGCGTCCGCGAGCTCGTGCCCGGAGCCGGAGAGGTATTTCCCGGCGCGCTCCAGCACCTCCTCCGGGAACCCCAGGGCGCGCGCGATCGTGATCCCCATGCTTCTTCCCGGGATGCCGAGCACCAGCCGATAGGTGGGGCGAAGGCGCTCCTCGTCGAAGGACATCGAGCCGTTCTCGAACCGCGGATCCTCGTACGCCATCCCCTTCAGTTCCTCGAAATGGGTCGTGGCGAGCACCCGCACCTCCCGGTCCGCAAGGGCCTCGAGGAAGGCGCGTGCGATCGCCGCCCCTTCCCGGGGGTCGGTACCGGAGACGACTTCGTCCAGCAGGACGAGGGAGCCCCGGTCGGCGCCGGAAAGGATCTCGTTCAGACGCCGGATGTGGGCCGAGTAGGTGGACAGGTCCTGCTCGACGCTCTGCTCGTCCCCGAGCGTCACGAAGATGCGCGAGTAGACCGATACGGTCGAGTCGGCCGCGGCGGGGATCGAAAGCCCGGCCATCGCCATCAGGGTGAGCAGCCCGAGCGTCTTCAGGGCGACGGTCTTCCCGCCCGCGTTGGGGCCGGTGAGGATCAGGCACAGCCGGGGGCGCCCGAGCCGCAGGTCGTTCGGGACCACCTCCTTCCTCCCGAGGACGAGCAGGGGGTGCCGCGCCGCGATCAGGTTCATCTCCCCGGATGCCGTGACGGTCGGCTCCGATGCCGCGAGCTCCTCCGCGAGGAGGCTGCGGGCCTGCGCGAGGTCGAGATGGGAGAGCCGTTCGCGGCACGCAAGGAGCTCGGGAGCCTTCCCGCCCGCCTTCGCCGTCAGCTCGGCCAGGATGCGGGCGATCTCCCTCTCCACCTCGAGCTCCGCCATCCTGACTTCGTTGTTCAGGTAGACGAGCTCCTCGGGCTCGAAGAAAACCGTCTGCCCGCTCTGCGACGTGTCGTGGACGATCCCCTGGAACAGCCCTTTCGCGGCGGCCTTGAACGGGATCACGAGGCGGCCGGAACGGACCGTGGCGTAGCTCTCCTGGAGGTGGCGGGCGTATTTCGCCGAGGAGAGGATCCCCTCGGCGGTCTTCTGGAGCCGGCCCCTCACCTCCAGGAGCTGCCGCCGCAGCGGCCCCAGCGACGGTGAAGCCCGGTCGGTGAGGTTCCCCGAAGGATCGATTTTCCGCTCGATTTCCTCCGCCAGGTCCCGGAGGGCGGGGATCTCCTTTGCGTGGTGCGCCAGGCGGGGATACCTGCCGCGGCGCTCCTCGAAATACTTGCGGATCCGTTCCCCCGTCCGGGCCGTCTGGCCGACCAGGAGAAGCTCGCCGGGAGAGAGGGGGGCCCCCTTGACGGCCTTCTCCATCTGCGGAAGGATCTCCTTCAACCCTTCCAGGGGCAGCGGGCCCTCGGCGGAAAGCATGCGCCGGCCGTCGCGATTTTCCTCGAGGCAGACCCGGATGACGTCCAGGTCCCTCCCCGGAACGATCGCCGCGCACCGTTCCCGCCCCGGTTCCGAGGCGGCGTGGGAGCAGAGCCGGGACACCACCTTGCCCCATTCGAGCGCCGCAAGCGCCGCCTCCCAGGAAGTCCCGCTCAAGCCGCCGCCTCCTTGCCTGCAGATGCTTCCAACCGTTCGGATTCGGGTCCATTATAACGGGATCGTGATAGCATGAATCGCTATTCTCCCCATAATGGAGGGATGATGCCCGGACGCAAGCCGCCCCCTTTGCGGAAGGGGGATGTCATCGCGATCTTCGCCCCCGCGGGGCCGGTCGATCCGAAAAGGCTGTCCCGCGGGATCGCCCGAATCGCCTCCGCCGGCTACGTTCCCGAGATCGCCGACGGGGTGCTCGAGAAGGAGAGGTTCCTCGCGGGAAACGACGAGCACCGGGCCGCGCAGGCCCGGTGGGCGTTCTCCCTGCGCGAGGCGCGCGCCGTGATGGCGGCCCGGGGGGGATACGGCACCTCCCGGATCCTGCCGCGCATCGATTGGAAGACCGTCGCGCGCCGCCCCCGGATCGCCGTCGGCTACAGCGATCTCTCCGCGATCCTGTCCTACCTTTCCACGCGCCTGGGAATCCCGGCCATTCACGGGCCGATGGCCGCCGCGGATCTCGCCCGCAGGCCGGATCCCCCCGCCCTTGACGCCTTCACCCGCCTTGCGGCGGGCACGGTCTCCCCGAAGGAGCCCTGGGGGCCTCCCTGCGACCGGCTGCGCGGCGGCGCCGCGGAAGGACGGCTCGCGGGGGGGTGCCTCTCCGTGCTGACCTCCCTGATCGGCACGCCCTTCGAGCCCGACTTCCGAGGGGCGCTGCTGTTTCTCGAGGACGTCTCGGAGCCCAGCTACCGCATCGACCGGATGCTGACCCAGTGGATCCAGTCCGGACGGCTCAAGCGGATCGCCGGGATCCTGGCGGGGAGGATGTCCCCGGTGAGCGGCGAAACGGAGGAGGACATCCGGATTGCGTTCGCGGAGGCCGGCCGTCGGCTGGGCGTTCCCGTCTGGTACGGATTCCCTGCCGGGCACGCGGAACGGAATTACCCCCTGCCGTTCGGCGTCCGGGCGAAGATCGACATCCGCGGGAAACTGCATCTCCTCGAGTCCCCGGTGGCCGGATGATGGTTTCCGGTGCGGCCGGAGACGCGTTCGGCTTCCGGAAAGCCGAAGCGCTGCTGGAGGAAGGGATCCGCGGGAAGGCCTATACGGCGGCCGTCCTCCTCGCGGCCAGGCAGGAGGAGGTCGTCTGCCACGTTGCGGCGGGCGGCGCGCACCTGTCCTCGGTCTTCGACATCGCGTCGCTCACGAAACCGCTTTCGGCGTTCCTGTTCTTCGCGTTGGCGCAGGAGGGGAGCATCTCCCCGGAGGGGAGACTCGCGGATGTCCTTCCTCCGCTGTCCTCCGATCCGGCCGCGGGGGAGATCCGGTTCCGCCATCTCCTCAGCCACACCTCGGGGCTTCCCCCCTACAAGCCTTTTTACGAAGCCGTACTCGATGCCGAAGAGAAGGAGAACCGGCGTTTGTGGGGAACCGCGGAGGCGCACGATCGCATCGTCGACGTCGCCCGTTCCCTCCCGCCGGAGGCCGTCCCCGGCAGGTCCTGCGTGTACAGCGACGTCGGGTTCATTCTCCTCGGGCGGGCGATCGAGCTCGCCGCTTTCCGGCCGCTCGACCGTCTTCTGCACAGCCATCTCGCGATGCCGCTTCAGATGAGGGACACCACCTACCTCCCGCTGGCCGGTTTCAGCGAGTGCGAAACCGGTCGGCTGGTGTCCACGGGATATTCCGAAATCCGCCGGCGGGAAAAGCTGGGCGAGGTGGACGACGAGAACGCATCCGCGATGGGCGGGGTCTCGGGCCACGCCGGGATCTTCTCCACGGCGTACGACCTCTTTCTCTTTTCCCGGGAGGTCCTGCGGGCAAGGCGGGGGGAGGGGAGGATCCTCACGCGCCAATCCGCGCGCCGGATGACCTCGAAAGCGCCGGATCCCCCCGGCTGCCCGAGGACGCCGGGATGGGATACGCCCACCATCTCGTCCGGCAAGGTATCGCAGGCGGGCCGCCATTTCCCGGAAGGATCGTTCGGGCACCTGGGGTACACGGGATGCTCCCTCTGGATCGACCCGTTCCGGGAGACAGCCGTCGTTCTCCTCACCAACCGGATTTTCTACGGGAAACAAAACGAGGGTTTAAAAACACTTCGGCCGCTCATTCACGACGCGGTCATGGAGGAGCTCTCCCATTGACGAACGTTCACCTGATCGCCGCCTGCGGGGTGGGGATGGCCTCCCTTGCGGGCATGCTCATGGAAAAAGGGTTCCGCGTAACCGGATCGGACGCCGACGTCTACCCCCCGATGAGCACCCAGCTGGAGGCGCTGGGGATCCCCCTATTCTCCCCCTATCGTGCGGAAAACATTCCGCATAACGCCGGCCTGGTGATCGTCGGGAACGCGGTGTCCCGGGACAACCCGGAATGCGTGGAAGCGGTCCGCAGGGGGCTCCCGCTGCTTTCCATGCCGCAAGCCGTTGCAAGATTCTTCATGTCGGGCAAGGAATCGATCGTGGTCGCCGGGACCCACGGAAAGACCACGACGACGTCCCTGCTGGCGTGGTCCCTGTTCGACCTGGGGGAAGATCCGTCTTTCCTCGTTGGGGGAGTGCCGAAGAATTTCCCGGTGAGCTACCGGGTGGGAGCGGGGCCGCGATTCGTCATCGAAGGGGACGAGTACGACACCGCGTATTTCGACAAGGGGCCGAAGTTCCTCCATTATCAACCGAAAATCGTCCTCCTCACGAGCATCGAGTTCGATCATGCCGACATCTACCGCGATCTTTCCCATCTCAAGGAGTCTTTCCGTAAGCTGGTCCGCCTGATCTCCCCGGACGGTTTGCTGATCGCCTGCGCCGATTACCCCGATGTGGTCTCCGTCGCCGCGGAAGCCGCATCTCCCGTCGTCTTTTACGCCGGGAACCCTCCCGCGGCCGGCGGGCTCCCGGGGGAAAGCTGGGAGGTCGGGCCGGTATCCGAAAAAGGGGAATTCACGCGTTTCGTCCTGAACCGCGGGGCGGAAGCGCACGAGTTCGCCCTCCGGCTGCCCGGGAGGCACAACGCGGCGAACGCCGCGGCAACCGCGATCGCGCTGATGCACCTGGGGTACGACGCCGGGCGCGTGGCCGGCGCGCTTGCCGGCTACGCGGGCGTGCGACGGCGGCAGGAGGAGCTGGGGGAGTTCGGGGGGGTGCTCGTCGTGGATGATTTCGCGCACCACCCGACAGCCGTCCGGGAGACGATACTGGCGGTGCGCGCGAGGTACCCGGAGAGAAGGATCATCGCGGTCTTCGAACCGAGGTCGAACACCAGCAGGAGGAAAATTTTCCAGAAGGAGTTCGCCGAGGCGCTGTCGGGGGCCGATTCCGTCATCGTGTCGGGAGTGTACGGCGCGGAAAAGATCCCCCCCGAA
This sequence comes from Deltaproteobacteria bacterium, assembly GCA_050263475.1. Taxonomy (GTDB): domain Bacteria; phylum Desulfobacterota; class Deferrimicrobia; order Deferrimicrobiales; family Deferrimicrobiaceae; genus FEB-35. Next base: position 970 of record JBLNFH010000167.1, on the reverse strand, counting down.
GAGCGGCTCGCGCCCGAGGAGGTCGCGGCTGCCGTACTGGCCCGCGGGAAGGAGGCGCTGTTCCTCCCGGATGTCGACGGGATCGTGGACCGCCTGGCTGCGACCTGCCGCCCGGGGGACCTCGTCCTCATCATGTCCAACGGCGGATTCGGCGGCATCCAGGGGAAGCTGGCGCGGCGGTTTTCAATTGACGCCTAGGGGATCGTCTGGTAGATTCGCGCGAATGGGATCAGGGGGGAAAGAGATCCGGCGGACCGGCTTGGCCTGCGCGTTGGTCATGTGCGCTTTTGCGGTCCTCTCTTCCACGGCGTTCTCCGCGGAGTATCCCCGCAGGGTGGCCATCGCCCCGTTCGTTTCCCTTGCCAAGGAAGACATCCAGCAGACCGTTTCGGTTCTCCCCCGCCTGCTGTCCTCGCGCCTGATGGCGCTTGCGGGGGCGGATGTGACCCTGCTCCCTACGGGGGGAAAGTCCCCCGTGGAGATGGCGAAGTCTTCCGGGCTTCCCCTCGTGGTCGAGGGGACCGTGGCGAAGCTGGGCAAGGGGTTCAGCATCGACGTGACGGTTACGGAAACCGAATCGGGCAAGTCGGCGGGGTCCTTCTTCGCGGCCGCGAGCACCGAGGATGACATCATCCCCCAACTCGGGGTGCTTGCCGGCGAGATGTCGGAGAAGCTCTTCGGGGTGAAAGCGGCAGCCAGGGCCGCCGCCCCGGCGCCTGCTCCCATGGCGGTGGCGCCGGTCGCGCAGCCGCCGGTCCTGCCGGCCGGGGGCCCAGCAGCCGCACCGGCCGCCGCTCCCGTCCCGGCAACCCCCGTCGTGCCTTCGGGCCCCTGGGAACCGAAGTCGATCGTGAAGGTGACCGCCTCCGACAAGATACCGGATGAGGTGTTCCGGGTGGCGATCGGCGACGTGGACGGGGACGGCGATCCGGAAATCGTCGCAACCGGACGTCGGACCGTCTATTTTTAC
>JBLNFH010000166.1:0-3115 GCA_050263475.1 Deltaproteobacteria bacterium | reverse complement strand
TGGATCGGCCTTGCCATGACCCGGGCGGTGACGAAGACGAACAGGATGAGGAGGGCGGCGGCGCAGATCGAGAGAACGAGCACCTTCCGCTCCAGGAGGCGGACGTTTTCGGCCAGCCCGGAGGGGGAGTAGCCCAGCCTCAGGGTGCCGAATCGCCGGGAGAAGATCTCCAGCGGCGTCGCCACGTCGATCACCCCGCCCGCGAACGGATCCCCCACGTAGGTGAGGACCAAGCCGGAAGCGGTCAGCGCTTTCCGGGACAGGGGATCGTCGATGGAAGGGCGATATTGGGCGGGATCGCTGTGGGACAGGATCCCGCCGTTTCGGTCGAGGACCATGGCATATACAACGTGGAGGTCCTTGCTGACGACCATTCTCGAGACGTAAAGATCCAGGAATCCCGCACGGGGAGCGACGCCGGTTTCATCGTACAGAAGGATCTGCGTGAAGGGGAGCTTCATCGACGTGGCGATCATCCGGGCGGTCCCCTCTTCGCCCTCCAGCAGATGCCGCTTCTCCATCCCCACGAGGAAGTAGTTCAGCGCGAAGGCGCCTCCGACGATTGCAATTATCCCCACGGCCATGAACTTTCCCGCAAGGGACAACGCGGCACGCCGGATTCTCGATAGTAGTGTCGCTCGTCGTGTCAAAGGGTATCGCGTTCCCGGAAATCCCGAGATTTATTCTTAAACCATAACTACTATTATTAACCGTGTATATTATACCTTTATCGCGGTGTTATCGGTGGAGTTCCTTGCGCGGGCGCATTTTCCGGTGCCATTGATTTTACCGTCCGCCATGCGTATCCTGATCCGGCTATCCTTGAAACGAAACCGGAAGGTGGATTCGTATTGGCGCGCGACGGCTGGAAGTATTACGACGAGGAAGAATCCATGGAAGAGGGGGAGGAGGACAAGAAGCCTCTCCCCCCCGAGAAACAGTGCGCGAACTGCCTGCACTGGGTCGAGCGGGAAGTTGCGTCCTGCCCCTGGTGCGGGAAGATCTTCGGGGACCGGAACCGCGGGCAAGCCTAATCGATCAGCGCAAACCGCGGCAGGACGCTCGCGGGGATGTCTTCCACGAACCGGGACGGTTTCGACAGCACCGTCCCCGACGAGCGCTCGTAGATATTGACCGGGTAGATCATCGCCAGCCGGTCCTTCGCCCGCGTGGCGGCCACGTACAGGAGCCGCCGCTCCTCTTCCATCGCCTCGTCGTCCTCGGCCGCCCGGGAGAGCGGCAGCTTCCCGTCCAGCACCCAGAGGATGAAGACCGCCTTCCACTCCAGCCCCTTCGCCGAGTGGATCGTGGAGAGCGTCAGGGTCTCTTCCTCCCCGTCCGGCGCGGAGATGTCCCCCACCGACGCCTGGGGCGGCTCGAGCGTGATCTCCGCGAGAAACTCCGAAAGCGTCCGGTACCGGGAGCACAGCGATTCCAGGTGATCGAGGTCCTTCAGCCGCCGCGGGTGGTCGTCGAACCGCGCCTCCATCAGGGGTCGGTAGTACGCGATCACGCGTGCCACCGTCTCCGTCACGGGAAGGGTCCGCTCTCCCGGGCCATCCCCTTTGGGGCCGGCAATCTCCGTGAGCAGGGCCGCAAGCCTTCCCGCCTCTTCGGATCGTTTTCGCGCTGCAAGGGAAGCGAGGACGGGAAGGAGGGACGCCTCCTCGTTCGCCTTTCGGGAAAGGTCCGCGCCGGCCTTCCTCCCGATGCCCGGCACGAGCATCAGCGCCCGCGAGAGGCTCAGGCTGTCCCTCGGGTTCTCGACCAGCCGCAGGTGGGCGATCACGTCTTTTACGTGCGCCGTCTCGAGGAACTTGAACCCCCCGAACTTCCGGTACGGGATATGCCGTTTGGCGAGCTCCACCTCGAGGTCGAACGACAGGTAGGCGGCGCGGAACAGGACGGCGATCTCGCTCAACGGCACCCCTTCCTCCTCGTGGAGCTCGAGGATGCGGTCGGCGACGTAGGCGGACTGGATCCGCTCGTTGGGGGCGGACAGGAGCGCCGCCTTGTCCCCGCCCTCGCGGGCGGTGAAGAGGCGCTTGGGGAATCTCTCTTTCGCGCGCGCGATGATCTCGTTCGTGACGTCCAGGATCGGCTGCCGGCTGCGGTAGTTCTCTTCCAGGGACACCACCGAGGCGCCGGGAAAGTCGGAGGGGAAATCCATGATGTTCCGGAAGTTCGCGCCCCGGAAGGAGTAGATGCTCTGGGAGTCGTCCCCCACCGCCATCACGTTGTCGTGGACCGCGGCCAGGAGGCGCAGGATCTCCGCCTGGATCCGGTTGGTGTCCTGGTATTCGTCCACCAGCACGTGCCTGTAGGTTTCCGAGACGGAGCGCCGGATCGGCTCGTTCTCCCGCAGGAGGGACGCCAGCCGAAGCAGGAGGTCGTCGTAGTCCATCAGGTTCCTCTCCCGCTTCGTCTCCCCGTACAGGCGCGCGATCCGGAGGATGTCGTCCAGGCAGTACAGGAAGTGCGGCGCCTCCTTCTCCACCGCCGTGGCGACCTCCTCCTCCCGGTTGGCCGCCCGGCTGAAGAGGTCGGCAAGCGTCTCCTTCTTCGGGAAGCGCACGGTCTTGTGCCCCCCGTGGACCTCCTGGCGCACCAGCCCGATGAGGTCGGCGGAGTCGGCGCGGTCGAGGATCGTGAAGTTCCCGCCGAACCCCGCGGCGCCGGCGTAACGGCGCAGCAGCGTGTTGGCGAAGGCGTGGAAGGTCCCGCCGGACACCTTCTCGCACCTGCGGTCCAGGAGCAGCGCGGCCCTCCGGAGCATCTCCTCGGAAGCCCTGCGCGTGAAAGTCAACAGCAGGATGGAGGCGGGGGAGTGTCCCAGCTCCACCAGCCGGGCGACCCGGTAGATCAGCGTGCGCGTCTTCCCCGTCCCCGCTCCGGCGACGACCAGGAGCGGCCCGTCTCCGTGGAGGACCGCCTCGGCCTGGCGCGGGTTCAGGGCCTTTTCGTAGTCGATCTTCCCCCCGGCGTCGGGGACCTCGCGGATCGTGTATCGTTTCGGCAATCGGGCTTCCTTCAGGGGGCGGATTCACCACCTATGGTACCGCATTCCGCCCCCCAAGCCGGTACCATCCGTAAATCGCGTCCTCCAGATTCGCCT
>JBLNFH010000165.1:0-3856 GCA_050263475.1 Deltaproteobacteria bacterium | reverse complement strand
ATAATTCATATCTGACATTCCTGTGTACGGGTAATGGGGGTGTGTCGATTTCTCCTTGACACTATATGGTGATTGCAGTAAATAGTGTCAAGCATGCCTAACGAACTTCACCTGATATTCGATACCCTGCGCGGCAGGGAAGACCTCACTCTCGAGGAACTGGTGGCGCTTGCCTTCCGGTGGACGCCTGTCGCGGCGGGAAAGCAGGCACGGTATAAGGTCGCCGAAGTGGCGTCCGAGCGGACCATCCGGTACTACGCGACGACGGGGCTCATCGACAAACCCCTTCGGTATTCCGGTACGCGGGCGGTTTACGGATACCGCCATTTTCTCCAGGTGCTGGTGGTCAAGGCGCTGCAGTCCCGGGACCTCCCCCTGCGGAAGATCCGGGCGATGATCGGGGGCCGCGCCGACGATTACCTGGAGGCCGTTCTGCAGCGGATGGAGTCCGACCGCTGGGAGAGCGTGGAATTGCGCCCGGGGGTCGAGCTGAGGATCCGCGGGGGCGGCCTGTCCCCGGCGGAAGTGGAAAGCGTCGCATCGATCGCCGGGGAGGCGGTCGAAGGGATCGTCGCGCGGGGAAAAACCCCGAAAGGGAAAAAAGAGAATCCGGCGCCTCCCGGCCGCGGCCTTCACGCAGAAACGGGCGCCCAGGAAAGGAGCATCGGCATGATGAGAGGACAGCGCGTGAAGTGCAAGGAGCTGAAGGGGAAGATCACATACGCCACGGACGCGGCGGAGCTGATCAAGAGCGGCTACAAGGTCGGCATGAGCGGGTTCACCGGCTCCGGCTACCCGAAGCTGGTGCCCCAGGCGCTCGCCGAACACATCCTGCGGGAGCACAGCAGGGGCGGAAAGTTCCGCATCGTCGTCATGACGGGGGCCTCCACCAGCAGCGAGCTGGACGGGGCGCTGGCCATGGTGGACGGGATCGAGCTGCGCATGCCGTACAACTCCGACCCGATCGCCCGCGAGAAGATCAATTTCGGGAAGATGGAATATTTCGATTTCCACCTGGGGGCCGTCGCCCAGTACGTCAAATGCGGGTTCTTCGGCGAGCTCGACACCGCGATCATCGAGGTGACCGGCATCACCGAGGACGGCAAGCTCATCCCCTCCACCTCGGTGGGGAACAACCAGGTCTTCATCGACGCCGCGCGGGAAGTGATCCTCGAGGTCAATCACTACCACCCGCTGGAGCTGGAGGGGATGCACGACATCTACGAGCCCGAAATGCCGCCGAACGTCCAGCCGATCATGATCCTCAAGCCCTCCGACCGGATCGGGTCTCCGTACCTGACGTGCCCCCCGGAAAAGATCCGGGCGATCGTCGAGACGAACCACCCCGACCGGACCACCGTGTTCAAGGAGCCGGACGAGGACAGCAAGGCGATCTCCGGGCACATCCTCGATTTCTTCCGGCACGAGGTAAAGAAGGGGCGGTTGCCCGCGAACCTCCTGCCGCTGCAGTCGGGCGTGGGCAACGTCGCCAACGCGGTGCTCTACGGGCTGCTGGACTCGGAGTTCGAGAACCTGACCGTCTACACGGAGGTGATCCAGGACGGGATGCTGGCGCTCATCGACGCGGGGAAGATCACGTTCGCGTCGTCGACGGCGTTCTCCGTGTCGCCCCCCGTGGTGGAAAAATTCAAGGCGAACATCAACGCGTACAAGGACAAGATCCTCCTGCGGCCCCAGTCGATCAGCAACCACGTCGGCATCATCAAGCGGCTCGGCGTCCTCGCCATGAACGGCTGCGTGGAGTTCGATCTCTACGGGAACGTCAACTCGACCCACGTCAACGGCACCCGGATCATCAACGGCATCGGCGGGTCCGGCGACTTCGCCCGGAACTCGTTCATCTCGATCTTCACCACGTCGTCGGTCGCGGCCCGCGGGGACATCTCCTGCGTCGTCCCGATGGTGTCCCACGTCGACCACTGCGAGCACGACGTGGACGTGGTCGTCACCGAGAGGGGGCTGGCCGACCTCCGCGGGACGTCCCCGAAGCAGCGCGCCGTCCAGATCATCGACATGTGCGTCCACCCCGACTACCGTCCCATGCTCAAGGACTACTACTTCCGGGCCGTGAACCATTCCCCCGGGAAGCATACGCCGCATCTCATCGAAGAGGCGTTTTCGTGGCACACCCGCTACATGAGAACGGGGTCGATGAAGGGCTGACCGGAACGAAGGGGGGCGGGCGCCCCGGGGCGGTTAAAGTTTTTCCGCCGGTACCCGATAACTACTATAGTATCGGGGGCAGCCGCCGGATCGGCGGTGAACGACGTTCGTCGCGAAGGGGGCAGGCGCACTTGTCCGAAGTCGAACCGAAACCCGCAGGGACGGCTACGACCGGCGGTAAAAGCGAGACGCTGGCAAGAAAGTTCGTCGTCGCCTTCTCGGCGATGTTCGTGGTTCCCCTGCTCCTCGCGTTCTATATCTTCACCGAATCCGCTTCCGGCGGGATCCAGGACCCGACCCGGGTCGCGGCGCTGGCCGCGTTCGTGATCCTTCTCGGGACCGCGGGGTTTTTCCTGACCCGGTCCGTGGTCCATGCCCTCCTGCGCGCGGCCAGGGAGTCCGCGGCCATCGCGGAGGGGGACATCAGCCGAAGGCTCAGCACCGATACGGCCTCCGAGATCAGCGAACTGGCCAGGAACTTCAACCGGATCACGAGCCGCCTCCAGCAGACCGTCGACGGCCTGCAGGCATCCAGGAGGCAGATGCAGGTCCTCTTGTCCCAGGTTTGCAGCAGCGCCTCCGGGCCCCACGACATGTCGGAGATGTTCGATGTCTTCCTGGACACGCTGATCTCCCTGACCGGCCTGGACGCCGGGGCGATCTTTCTCGCCTCTCCCGACGGAAAGAGCCTCCGGGTGCGCGTCTCCAAGGGGCTCCCCGATGAGATGAAATCCACCGTGATCCCGGCGGGGGAGGGAATCGTGGGCTGGGTCGCCTCCCACGGGCAGATGGCGACCACCTCGGAATCGATGCCGTGGCGGATTCCGGGAGGGCTCACCGAGCTGGAGAAGAGCATGCCTTGGGCGATCCACGTCCCCATGGCGTCGGCCGGAAGGAACCGTGGCGTGATCAGCATCGGTCTCCGGCAGGGCCAGAAGGAGGTCACGGGGGACGACCTGATGACGCTCCAGAACCTGGCCACCCAGGTCGCGATCGCCCTGGAGAACGCGGATCTGAAGCGCAGCATGGAGAAGACGTACGTCGAGACGGTTGCGGTGCTGGCGACGGCGGTCGAGGCGCGCGACAAGTACACCCGGGGCCACTCCCGGCGCGTCACGGAATTTTCGTTGGAGATCGCCAGGAGATTGAACCAGCCCGAATGGTTCGTGAAAGACCTCGAGTCCGCGGCGCTCCTGCACGACATCGGCAAGATCGGCATGCCGGACCATATCCTGCACAACCGGGGGGCGCTCCCCCAGGACGGGGTGTCGTTCGTTCTCGCGCACCCCATCGAGGGGGAAAACCTCCTGAGGCCGGTCGGCACCCTGGCCCGCCTGTGCCCCGCCGTCCGCCATCACCACGAGCGGTACGACGGCAAGGGGTACCCCGACGGCCTGAAGGGAGAGGAGATTCCGCTGGCGGCCCGCATCCTCGCGGTCGCGGACGCCTTCGACGCCATGATCTCGCCGCGCGCCTACAAGCCGACGCGGACCCGCGACGATGCCATGGAAGAGCTGGTCCGCTGCAAGGGGGGCCAGTTCGATCCCGGATGCGTGGAAGTCTTCCTGGCCTACCTGAACGAGAACTCCGAAGCGGGGATTCTCCTCCCCGCCTGATCCGGAACGTCCCCCGTCATTTCCAGTATGGAGAGCGTATCTCCGCGTACGCCTGG
>JBLNFH010000164.1:0-2744 GCA_050263475.1 Deltaproteobacteria bacterium | reverse complement strand
CGGGATGCCGTTCGAAGAGATAATGAAGGAGGCGCCGAACGACGAAGGCGTCGCCGCCGACCTCGGGTTCATCGAGCGGGGAAAATTCGACAAGGCGTTCGAAGAGGCGGCGTTCGCCGCCACGGTCGGCAAGGTGACCGGCCCGGTCAGGACGGTCTACGGATATCACCTGATCCGGACGGGGGAGAAGCGTCCCGCCGGCGTGCAGACCTTCGACGAGGTGAAGGGGCAGATCGAAGCCGAGCTGCGGGAGCAGGCGCAGCGGGAGGCGTTCGAATCGCTCCTGGCGCAGATGAAAAAGCAGGCCAGGATCCAGGTGCTGGTGGCACCCGGGGGAGAGGGTCCCCCGCCCGTGTCCGGGACGCCGCGCGTCCCGGGCGGCGCGGCGCAGCCCGCGGGATCCCCTGCGCCCGGCGGGGGGCGCTGAGGAAAGCGTCTCTATCGGAATGCGCCGCATTTCCATCCGTCTTTCCGGTCTGCTGTGCGCCGCCGCCCTGGCGGCCCTGTTCCTTTCCTGCTCGCGGGAGCACCCTCCTCCGGCCGACGCCGAAATCGCCGTCGCCGAGGTCAACGGGTCCCGCATCTCCCTGCTGGACCTGAAAAACGAGATCGCCGCCCGCCGGGGGCTGACCCCCTCCCTTGCGGCCCGAAGCGCCGGACGCCGGGAAATCCAGGAGGCGCTGCGCGGCCTGATCGACCGCGCGGTGGTCCTCGAGGAAGGGAAACGCCTCGGGGTGTCGGTCGCAGGGTCCGAGGTGGAGAAGGAGGTCGAGCGGTACCGCTCCGACTTCCCCCCCGGGGGCCTGGAGAAAGCCCTTCTCCAGGCCGGGATGGACATGGAGGCCTGGCGGGGGGAGCTGGCGCGCTCCCTCCTGTACCGGAAGGCCGCCGGCGCGATCGCCGCATCGCGCGCCGCCGTGACCGACGAGGAGGTGGAAGCGGCCTTCCTTGGGAGAGAACGGCAGCTCCCGCGGCCCGAGAGGATCCGGGTGCGCCAGTTCCTGTTCCCTTCCGAGGAAAGCGCCGTCGACGCGCGCGGGCGGATCGAGAACGGGGAGACGCCGGATGACGTCCTTCACCGGTATTCTGCGGGCGACGTCCGCCCCACGGTCGCGGAGCTGGGGGATGTCAGCCGCGAGGACCTTCCCGCGGATATCGCCGCGGAGCTCTTCCCGATGAAGGAAGGCGGGGTCAGCGGCGTGGTGGTGCGCGAGCAGAGCTACAGTTTCTTCCAGGTGGAGCGGAAGGAGCCTGCCGGAAAACCGTCGCTGGCGGACGCGGCGCCGCAGATCCGGGAAGAGCTGCTTCGCGCCCGCAGGGAAGAGGCGTTTCGCGCATGGCTGACGTCCCAGGAGGGGAGAGCGAAGATCAAGGTGGAGGAAGCGTTGCTCGAGCGGCTGGCCGAGGGGGGAAAATGAACGGAAAGGCACGGTTCGCCGCGCTGCTGGCGCTGATCCTCGCCGCGGCGCCGGTTTCCCCGCTCCACGCGCGGGTGATCGACGGGGTCGTGGCCGTGGTCGGGGAGGAGCCGATCACGTTTTCCGAAGTGCGCGACGCGGCCGCCGAGGGGCTCGGGATCCCGGCGGGGGACGCCGACCTGTACCTGCGCGAGGAAAAGGACACCCGCCGGATTCTCCACTGGATCGAGACGCTGGTCGACTCCGTCCTGGTTCGCCGGGAGCTCGTCAAGACCGGCCAGACGGTCTCCGACGCGGAAATCTCCCGCGCCGTCGAGGCGGTGCGGAGGAGCAACAACCTGTCCGAAGCCGATTTCAGGGAGGCCCTCGCCAAGGACGGGATCAGCCTGGAGGGATACCGCTCCCGGCTGCGCTGGCAGATGGAGCGCGGCGCGATCGTCCGGGCGAAAAAGCTCAAGGAAGTGACGGTCACGGAGGAGGAGCTCAAGGAATATTTCCGGCAGAACGAGGATCGGTTCCGGGAAGGAGGCGAGGTGCTGCTGGAAACGCTTCACCTTCCCCTCCCTCCCGAGGAGGCGGGCGGCGAGCGGGTCGTCCGGTTGCGGATCGCCGCCCAGCAGGCGAGCGGATACGTCCGCTCCGGCAGGACGTTTTCCGAGGCGGCGGAGCTTCTCCGGGCGTCGCTCCCGAACGCCTCGGTAGCCTCTTCCGATTTCGTCCGGACGGGCGACCTGCTGCCGGAGATCCAGAAGGAGATCCGGAAGCTTCGCACGGGCGAAACCTCTTCTCCCTTCTTCACGGAAAGCGGGGCGTACCTGATCACCGTGAAGGCGCGGAGGGGCGGGACCCTCCCGGAGTTCCCGACGCTCAAGGATACGCTCGCGGAGGAGCTGGCGGACCGCCGCAGCGAGAAGGCGTACGCCGACATCCTCGAGGAGATGAAGAAGGCCGCCTCCATCGATATCCGGCTCTGACGGGGGACCCCGGATGCTGCCTCGTATCGCCGTCACCATGGGCGACCCGGCGGGGATCGGGCCGGAGATCGCGGTCATGGCCCTGTCCCGACCGGAGGTGTTCTCCTTCTGCCGCCCCGTGGTCTACGGGGACGAGGGGGTCCTCCGCCGCGCGGCGGCGCTGGTCGGCCTGGATGCGGGGAACATTTGCCGCGCCGGCGCCGCGGAGGCCCCCCCCGGCCGGATCGCGGTTCTTCCCCTGTCGTCCCTGTCCCTCGAAGAGGTTCCCTTCGGCAGGAGGAGCCTGTCCGGCTCCTGCGCCATGGCGGAGTACATCCGGGCGGCGGCCGCCGACGCCCTTGCGGGCCGCGCC
>JBLNFH010000163.1:0-10244 GCA_050263475.1 Deltaproteobacteria bacterium | reverse complement strand
GAAGGAAGCGCGGAAGATGGCCCGCAAGTTCCTGTCGGCCTTCGCGGGGGAGGGGTACATCGTCACCCCCTCCGGCTCCTGTGCGGCGATGGTCAAGAACGAGTACCCGACGCTGTTCCGGGACGAGCCGGGAACGCTCTCCCTCGCGGTCCGGGCGGGGGAGCGGATTTACGAGCTTTCCCAGTTCCTCGTGGAGGTGCTGGGCGTCACCGACCCGAAGTCGTCGTTCCGGGGGAAGGTGACCTATCACGATTCCTGCCACCTGCGGCGCGGCCTGGGCGTGTCGGAGGCCCCGCGGAAGCTGCTGCGCTCCATCCCGGGAGTCACGCTCGTGGAGATGGAGGAGAGCGACCGCTGCTGCGGGTTCGGCGGGGTCTTTTCCATCAAGTACCCCCACATCTCCTGCCGGATGGTCGACGACAAGATCGAGCGGATCCTCGCGACCGGGGCGCCGATCGTCACCTCCGGGGACATCGGGTGCCTGATGAACATCGGCGGGATGATCGACCGCTGCGGCTATCCCGTGCGCGCGATCCACCTGGCGGAGATCCTCGCCGGGGACATCGAGGTCCCGGCCTGATGGAGCCGCGGTCGCATTCCTTTTACCGGAACTCCGAGAAATCGCTGGCCGACACGACGCTGCAGGGCGCCCTCTCCCGCACCACGGGGAAGTTCGTGCACGCGCGGGCCGCCTCCGTCGACGCCTACCCCGGCTTCGAGGACGTCCGGAGCGAGGGGGCGCGGGTCAAGAAGGAGACGCTCGATGCGCTCGATCGTCACCTCGCCCGCTTCCTCGCGGAAGCGGAAAAGCGCGGCGCCGTCATCCACGTCGCGAACGACGCGGCCGAGGCCCGGCGGATCGCGGCGGACATCGCGCGGCAGGAGGGAGTGACGCTCGCCGTCAAGTCGAAGTCGATGGTCGCCGAGGAGGTCGAGCTCAACCAGGCGCTGGAGGCGGCGGGCGTGGAGGTCGTCGAGTCGGACCTGGGGGAATTCATCATCCAGCTTGCCGGCGAGCCGCCTTCCCACATCATCGCCCCGGCGGTCCACAAGTCGCGGGAGCAGATCTCGAGGCTCTTCGAGCAGAAGCTTTCCGAGCCCTACACCGAGGAGATCCCGGAGCTGGTCCGGATGGCCCGCAAGCACCTGCGCGCGAAATTCCTCGCGGCGGGGATGGGGATCAGCGGCGCGAACTTCCTGTGCGCCGACACCGGCTCCATCGTCCTGATCACGAACGAGGGGAACGGGCGGATGGGGACGATCCTCCCCCGCGTCCACCTGGCCGTGGCGAGCATCGAGAAGGTGATCCCGCGGCTGGCGGACCTGCCGATCTTTCTGCGCCTGCTCCCCCGCAGCGCCACCGGTCAGTCGATCTCCACGTACGCCTCCATCCTGACCGGCACAAAACGGCAGGGAGACCCCGAAGGCCCGGAGAAGCTCCACATCCTGCTCGTGGACAACGGGAGGACCGGCATCCTGCAGGGGAAGTACCGCGAGATCCTGAAATGCATCCGATGCGGCGCCTGCCTCAATATCTGCCCCGTCTACCAGAGCGTGGGGGGACACGCTTACGGCTGGGTCTACTCCGGTCCGATGGGGTCGGTGCTGACCCCCCTGCTCACCGGGCTTCCGGAAGGGGCTCCCCTGCCCAACGCCAGCACCCTGTGCGGGGCCTGCGCGGATGTCTGCCCGGTCAAGATCCCGCTCCCGAAGCTTTTCCTGGAGCTGCGGGCGGACGAGCGGGACCAGGGGCTGAAAAACCCCGCGGAGGTGCTCGGGATGAAAGGCTACGCTGCCGTCATGGACCGCGCGGGAATCCTGGAGGCGATGGAGCGGATCCTCGGCGTCCTCTCCCGGCTCTTCTTCAAGGAAGGGAAGGTGACCTGGCTTCCTCTGAAGTTCTCGGGGTGGACCGGAAAGAGGGATTTTCCCGCACCCGCGCCGCAGCCGTTCCGCAAGATCTGGAAAAAGCACCGGGGGATCCGTCCATGGAACCGGTAGAGGGCAAGGGGGATCTGGTCCGGCGGATCGCCGTCGCGCTTCGCGGGCACGAAGGGACGAAAGCGGCCGCCGCGCCTCCCCCGCCGGCGCCCGCGGGGATCGGCACCGAGGCGGACCGGATCTCCCGGTTCCGGGAGCAGTTCGAATCCCACGGCGGGAACTTCCTTTCGGCCCCGGCGTGGGAGGTGCTGCTGCCCGCACTGGGAGAGGAGCTCCGCATGGCGGGAGTCGTCGCCCTGTTCTTCCCGGACGGCGATGCGGAAGCCCGGCATGCCGCGGAAGCCCTCGTGCCGTTCGGCCCCTTCACGCTCGTTTCTTCCGCCGAAGCCCGGCAGCCGGCGTCGCCGCTGACCGCGGGACTGCAGACCGCCGAATTCGCGATCGCGGAGACCGGATCGATCGTTCAGACCAGCCGGGGAGGAACCTCCCTGCTGCCCGGGCTGCTGCCCGACGTCCACGTCGCCCTGCTGTCCCCGGCGGCGTTCGTGGACCGGATGGAAGAGTGCCTCGCGGCATTCGGGCAGGACCCTCCGCGCAACATCTCCTTCCTGTCGGGCCCCAGCCGGACCGCCGACGTCGAGCAGACCTTGACCATCGGCGCGCACGGCCCGAAGAAGACCGTGGCCGTGCTTCTCCCCTGACCCCTCACCATCCCATCGCCCTCAGGAAAAAGAGCCAGCCGGTGATCGTGAACGCGGAAGCCGCCGTGGATACGATGACGATCGTCCCGGCCAGGTCGGGATCCCCCTTCAGCTGCGATGCCATCACGTAGGTGATGACGGCGGTCGGGCATCCCAGCATGATCGCCCCGATCCGCAGGTCGTCTCCGCCGAGCCCCATCCACCGGTAGGCGGCGATGCCGATCGCCGTCAGCAGGACGATCTTCATCCCCGACGCCAGCGCCGCCAGCCGGAAGCCGGACCGCGCGCGCTGGAACGAGAAGGACCCTCCCAGGCACAGGAGCGAAAGCGGGAGCGTGGCCGAGGACAGGATCGCCAGGGTCTTCCCGAAGATCCCCGTGAACGGCAGCCGGAAGAGGCTCCACCCGATCCCCAGGAAGCAGGAAAGGATGATCGGGTTCTTGAGGATCTGCCCGGAGATCTGCCGGGTGCTCTTCCACCCCCCGCCCCGCTTTCCCTCCTCGTGGGGCAGCACCAGCGCCATGATCGCAAGGGTGTTCAGAAGCGGGACGATGAGCCCCAGGAAGATCCCCGCCGTCCGCAGCCCCTCGGAGCCCACCGCGCTCAGGACGATCGGCAGGCCGACGTAGGCGAGGTTCGCCCGGAACGATCCCTGGATGAAGGCGCCGCGCTCCCCCGGGGAGAGCCCGAGGCGGCGCGAGAAGAAAAACGCCAGCAGGAACACCGCCAGCGTGGCGGCGTATCCTCCGGCGACGAGCTGCCCGTTGAACGCCTGCCTGAGGTCCGACCTGCCGATCTCGTAGAACAGCAGCGCGGGGAGCAGGAGGTAGTAGACCAGCGCGTTCGCCTTCTGCACGAACGGCTCGTCGAGGAACCGGTAGCGACGCGCCGCGGCGCCGATGGCGATCACGAAGAATACCGGAAAAACCGACTGCAGGATGTCCATGTTCCGGCCGCCGCTCCTTATAAAAAAACCGGGCGACCCCGAGAGAAACGGGGCCGCCCGCTATCATCGCTCCGGGCGTGGTGGGTGTCCGCCCGATTTTTTTACTTCGCTCCGCGCACCGTAGTCAGGTACTGGACGATCTGGTCAACTTCCTTGCTGGTGATGGGGCAGCCGTTGACGTTTCGCATCCGCGTCACCGTCGCGGTCCAGCCTTTTTTGTTCTTTTTCTTATCGAGGGCCCGGTTAAGATCGTGGCAGATGACGCACTTCTCCTCGAACAGGGCCTTCCCCTTGCCGTCCGGCGGATCGACGGCGGCGGCCGCCCCGCCGAGCAGGAACCATGCGGCAAACGCCGCGGCGGCGATCATTTTACCCGTCATGCCCTCCTCCTTGGCCCGGAGAGTCACTTCTTCCCGTGTTCGGATGCGAGGAAAAAGATGATCTTGGCTGCGTCCGTGTCCGAGATCCAGTCGGCCTTCTTGCCCTGCATCTGCTTCACGATGGTGGTCCACTGTTCCTTGGTTTCCTGGCGGGCGGTCGCGCGATCGAGCCCGTGGCAGACGCTGCATTTCTGCTCGAAGAGCGCTTTCCCCTCCGCCAGGGGATCAACCGCCGGCGCCTTGGCCGCAGGCTTGGGCGGTTCGGACTTGGAGCATCCCGCCATGAACATCGCAAGGCACAGGACGACCGCCAACGCAACGAAGTCGCGCATCCGCATCTGGAGCCCCTCCTTCGGGAATGCAAAATTTGCTTTATCTTACCCCTGCTTCCGGGGGGACACAACACTTTCCGTGTATAATCGGATGTCATGATCCGCGTTCGCATACCGCAGAGAAAAACGGAGCTGGAAGTCCGCGGGCCCAGGCGGGTCGCGGATATCCTGGCGGAGACGGGATTCCGCCCGACCACCGTGATCGTGACGCAGGGGAGGCGGCTTCTCACCAAGGACCAGCGCGTGGAGGACGGTGAGACGATCGACGTCCTGTCCGTCGTGTCGGGAGGATAGGCTTCGTGAAGTGCAAACGCTGCAGGAAGGCGGCGGCCGCGGTCGATCTGCCCAGCCACCACTCCGCGTTCTGCGCCGACTGCTTCTTCCATTTCTTCCGGCGGCAGGTGACCGAAGGGATCCGCAAGCTTCGCCTCCTTTCTCCGGACGACCGGGTGCTCGTCTGCGTTTCCGGCGGGAAGGACAGCCTGGTCCTGTGGGACATGCTGATGGAGCTGGGCTACCGCACGGAGGGGCTCCATATCGACCTGGGAATCGAGGGATACTCCGACCGGTCCCGCGAGAAGGTGCTGGCGTACGCCCGCGGCCGCGGGAAGGAACCGATCGTGGTAGACCTGCGATCGGAGGGCGTTCCGATCCCCGATGCGGCGAAACGCGCGCGCAAGGAAGAGTGCTCGGTCTGCGGGACGGTGAAGCGGTACTTCTTCAACCGGGTCGCCGCGCAGCGGGAGTTTACGGTGGTCGCCACCGGGCACAACCTGGACGACGAGGCGGCGCGGCTGCTCGGGAACCTGCTCCACTGGGACCGCGACCACCTCTCCCGCCAGCATCCCCTGCTCCCCGAGGGGCCGGAGGGGCTGGTGCGGAAGGTCAAGCCGCTGTGGCGGGTGAGCGAGATGGAAACCGCGGCGTACGGCTTCCTGAAAGGGATCGACTACGTGACCGAGGAGTGCCCGATGAGCCTGGACGCGACCTCGCTGGTCTACAAGGAGGCGCTCTCCGTCATCGAGGAGAAGATGCCCGGCACCCGGCGCAACTTCTATCAGGGTTTCCTCCGCCAGGACCGGGATGTGATCGGCAGCCTCGGCACTCCCTCCGGCGTTGAGGATGCGGTCCGCGGAATGGAAAATCCGGATCGGGAATCCGCGCACGTCGCCGCAACGTTTCATGACGCGTCCCCCGCCGGAACCTGCATCTCCTGCGGCGCGCCGACGTATACGGAAACCTGCAGCTATTGCCGCCTGAAAGATCGAGTAACTAAACCCCAGGGACGTTCTTGAAAACTTTACGCAAGGGGACGTTCTTTAAGTTTTTCAAGGATATAAAGAGAAAAAAACTTAAAGAACGTCCCTGAATTTCCAATCAAAGTTTTTAAGAACGTCCCTAAGTTGTTAAGTTGTTCGGGATGCCCTTGAGATGATGACGCGTAAACGGATCTATCTCGTGCTGCTGGTTCTGTGGGCGGGGTTTACCCTTTTTCTGACCTCCCTCCCCCACCCGGGGATCGACCTTCCCTTTTCGTTTGCCGACAAGGTCGCCCACTTCGGCTTTTACGGCGTGATGGGATTCCTGTGCGCCATGTGGCGGAGGGAATCCGGCAGCACGAAAGGGAGCGCGGCGACGGCGGGACTGCTCTTCGTCGCCATCGTCGGGGCCGTGGACGAGGGCCACCAGCATTGGATCCCCGGACGGTCGACGGACGTATTCGACTGGATCGCGGACATGGCCGGGGGGGGAATCGGCGCCCTGTGCTCCACGATCCTGCCCCTCCTGCTCCCGTTCCTGCTTACTGAATGACCGTTCATTTAAAGGATTGATTCCGCCGGGGGTTTCCGGTATCATCCCCGTTATTTTTTGCAGGAAGGCATCCATTCATCCCGGAGGTGCGGCGTGAAGATCCTGGTGGCGATCAAGCCCGTCCCCAACCCGGACGAGAAGGTAAAGATCCGTCCGGACGGGAGCGGGATTCTTCTGGACAACATCAAGATGGTCATCAACCCGTTCTGCGAGATCGCGGTCGAGGAAGCGCTGCGGATCAAGGAGAAGCAGGGCGGCGAGGTGGTGATCCTGACGGTGGGCCCCAAGGAGGGCGATCAGCAGGTGCGCACCGCTCTGGCCATGGGAGCGGACCGGGCGATCCAGGTCGAGGCGGAAAAGGGCCTGGACAGCCTCGCCGTGGCGAAGTACCTGGCCAGGGTCGTCGAACAGGAAAAGCCCGACCTGGTCATCCTGGGCAAGCAGGCGGTCGACGACGACAACAACCAGGTGGGGCAGATCCTGGCGGCGCTGCTTTCCTGGCCCCAGGCGACGTTCGCCTCGAAGATCGAATTTCTCGACGGGTTGAAAAAAGCCCACGTGGGAAGGGAGACCGACGGGGGGATCGAGACGATCGAGGTGTCGCTTCCCTGCGTGGTGACGACCGACCTGCGGCTGAACGAGCCCCGCTACGCTTCGCTCCCCGGGATCATGAAGGCAAAGAAGAAGGAGCTGAAGGTGATCCCCGCCGCTTCCCTGGGAGTCGACGCGGCCCCGAAGGTGAAGGTGCTTTCGCTGGCCCCTCCCAGGGAGCGGGCCGGAGGGCGCAAAGTGGCCGATGTCGCGGAACTCGTCGCGAAGCTGAAGAACGAAGCGAAAGTACTCTAAGAACGGCATTCCGGGAGGACTTCCGATATGGCGGACATACTGGTCGTGGTGGAGCACCAGGACGGGGCGTTCAAAAAGACCACCCTTGCGACGATCACGGCGGCCAAGACGTATGCGGGGCTTGCCGGCGGCGAGGTCGACGCGCTGGTGCTGGGAGACGGCGCCGCGGCGTCGGCGGCCGATGCCGCGGCGGGATTCGGCGTGCGCAAGGTGCTGTTCGGCGAGGGGGCGGCGTTCGCGAAGTACCTCGCGGTGGCCTATGCGCCCGCGGTGGCCCAGGTGGCCAGGGAAAAGGGATACGGCGCGATCTTCGCGCCGGCGTCCACGTTCGGCAAGGACTTCATGCCGCGCCTGTCGGGGCTGCTCGACGCCCCGCTGGCCAGCGACATCGTCGGGCTGATCCAGGACGGCGACAAGGTGCGCGCTCTGCGCCCGATGTACGCGGGCAACGCGATCGCGACCATCGAAATGATCGGGAGCCCGCTGCTCGTCACCGTTCGGCAGACGGCGTTCGACCCGGCCCCCGCGTCGGGTGCGAAAGCGCCGGTGGAGAAGGTCGCCGTCCCGGCCGACGCGGGCGGCAGCGCGTTCGTATCCCGGCAGGAGACCAAGTCCGAGCGGCCGGAGCTTACCGATGCCCGGGTGATCGTCTCGGCAGGGAGGGGCATCAAGGCGAAGGAGAACTTCAAGCTGGTCGAGGATCTGGCCGACCTGTTCCACGCGGCGATCGGGGCCTCGCGCGCCGCGGTGGACGCGGGGTGGGCGCCCAACGACTGGCAGGTGGGCCAGACCGGGAAGATCGTGGCCCCCGAGCTGTACTTCGCGCTGGGGATCTCCGGCGCCATCCAGCACCTGGCGGGGATGAAGGACTCCAAGGTGATCGTGGCGATCAACAAGGACGAGGAGGCGCCGATCTTCCAGGTGGCCGACTACGGCCTGGTGGCCGATCTCTTCAAGGCGGTGCCCGAGCTGATCGCCGAGATCCGGAAGGCGAAATCCGCATGACGGCTTCGCGCAACGGGGGCCCATGAAACTGCTGTCCGACCCGGAAATCGCCCGTCGGATCCGCGAGGCCTTCCGAGCCTACCCGGCGACCGATATCGCCATCGAGGCCCTCTGCCACAATCTCCAGAACCCCTTCGAGGGGTACATCATCGTCGACGACCAGGACCGGATCCTCTTCTTAAGCGAGGCGAACGAGAGGTTTTTTTCCGTCTCCGACGAACATGCCTTCCTCAAGCCGAACAAGGAGATCAACCCGGGATCGCGGCTTTCGCGGGTGATGCGCTCGGGAAAGCCGGAGGTCGGCGAAATCGCGGAGTTCCAGGGGGGCCAGATCCGCATCGTCGCAAGATTCCCCATCCATCGCGACGGGAAGGTGATCGGCGCCTACGGGAAAATCGTCTTCGCGGACGTCGATCGGCTCAACCGGCTCATCGGGGAAATCGACGAGCTCCGAACGCGCCTCAAGACTGCCGAGGAGGAGCTCTCCTCCCTCAAGGACAGCCGGTACTCCTTCCGGAACATCATCGGCGAGAGCGCGGGGATCCGGACGGCGCTGGACCTTGCCCAGCGCGTCTGCCGGAGCGACGCATCCGTGCTGCTGCTGGGGGAGACCGGGACCGGCAAGGAGCTGTTCGCCAATGCCATCCACTACCATTCGCTTCGCCAAAAGGGGCCGTTCGTCCGGGTCAACTGCGCCGCCATCTCCGACGAGCTTGCCGACGCGGAGCTGTTCGGCTACAAGCCGGGAGCGTTCACCGGGGCCCATCCGAGGGGAAAGCCCGGGCTGTTCCGGCAGGCGCACGGAGGGACGGTGTTCCTGGACGAGGTCCACGAACTCTCGCCCCGGATCCAGTCCAAGCTCCTGCGCATCCTGCAGGAGAAGGAATTCACCCCGGTGGGCGCGTCCGAGGCCGAGAAGGCCGACTTCCGGCTGATCGCGGCGACCAACCAGGACCTGTCCGCACTCGTCCGGGACGGGAGATTCCGGGGGGATCTCTACTTCCGGATCAACCGGGTGCCCATCCACATCCCTCCCTTACGGGAACGGCGGGAGGACATCCTCCTGTTCGTGCATCATTTCAACCGGACGATCGCCCGGCAATACGCCCGCGAGGGGAAGGAGATCTCCCGCGAGGCGCTCGACGTGCTTCTCTCCTACCACTGGCCCGGGAACGTCAGGGAGATGGCCAACGTCCTGGAGCAGGCCTTCTGGGCAAGCCGTTCGGACTCGTTGGAAAGGAAGGACCTTCCCGGCTACGTCGACCCGGAGCGGCAGGTCCCGTCCCCCTCCTGGACGGCGAAGGAATCGATGCCGCGGTTCCTGGAGCGTATGGAAAGGGAGGCGATCCTTGCGGCGCTTCGCGAGGAAGGGGGGAACCGCACCGCGACGGCGAGGCGGCTTGGGATCCACCGGACGCTGCTGTATAAAAAAATCAAAAAATTCCTTATCGACGAGGAACCGGCCGGGGAAAAATGAACTCCACTCAGGATGAATGCCTTTCATTGTATCCAATCTGATACAATGTATCCAATCTGATTCACAGAATAAATTCTTATATATCTCAAAAACTTAGCAAACAATACCCCCATCGAATGTAGCGGTATTGATACATAACGGCTCTCCCACTACGCGAAAGCATCAAAATCCATCCGGCTGTTTTCAAACGCCTTTTTGAATATTTCCCTCCTTGGCGCGAATCCTGCTATAAATTGAAGGATCACACGACAGCACATTTCCGATAGCGCGAGGAGGACGAGAACGTGGATTTCACCCTGCCCGAAGAGCTTCTGATCTTCCGGGAGACGCTCCGAAAGTTCGTGGAGAAAGAGCTGGAACCGATCTCCGAACAGGTCGAGGAAGAGGATCGCATCCCGGACCCCATCATCGAAAAGATGAAGGAGCTGGGCCTGTTCGGCCTCGCGATCCCGCAGGATTCCGGCGGGTACGGGATGAGCGTCCTGGGACAGTGCGTCGCGATGGAGGAGCTGTCGCGGACGAACGCCTGTTTCCGGACCCGGATCGGGACGAACAACGGGATCGGCTCGATGGGGATCGTCATCGCCGGGACGGAGGAGCAGAAGAGGAAGTTTCTCCCGAAACTGGCCTCGGGCGAGATGATCGGCGCCTTCGCTCTCACCGAGCCCAACGCGGGATCGGACGCCTCGGCGATCCGGACGACGGCGGTGCGCAAGGGCGACCGGTACATCCTCAACGGGACGAAGCACTTCATCACCAACGGGGATATCGCGGACGTGTCCACCGTAATGGCGCTGACCGACC
>JBLNFH010000162.1:0-3531 GCA_050263475.1 Deltaproteobacteria bacterium | reverse complement strand
GCGACGCACGCCCCGAAAAAACACCGGGGGATTCCGGTCGTCTGGATCGTTCCGATCGTCGCGGCGCTGGTCGCGGTCGGTATCGTCGTCCAGCGGTACCTGACCGAGGGACCGACGATCCGGATCTCTTTCCGGGCGGCAGAGGGGATCGAGCCCGGGAAGACCTTCATCAAGTATAAGGACGTCGATATCGGGAAGGTGACGAGGGTGGCCCTCTCGGAGGACTACTCCAAGATCGTCGTCGCGGCGAAGATGGAAAAGCACGCGAAAGGCCTGCTGGTCGAGGACAGCCGGTTCTGGATCGTGAAGCCGCGCGTCTCCCTGAGCGGGATATCCGGCCTGGGCACCCTGCTCTCCGGGAACTACATCGGGGTCGAGCCCGGGAAATCCCGGAAATCGCAACGCGACTTCGCCGGGATCGAAGTACCCCCCCCCATCACGGGCGGCATGGCGGGCCGGGAGTTCATCCTGCGGGCCGGAACGCTCGGTTCGCTGGGCATCGGCTCGCCGATCTATTACCGTCGACTGAACGTGGGGCAGGTCATCGGGTACCGCCTCGCGGCGGATGGCTTGTCCATGGACATCGAAATCTTCCTAAACGCACCCTACGACGTGTATGTCACGCCGGATACCAGGTTCTGGGAGTCCAGCGGCATCCACGCATCGATGGGCGCCAACGGGCTTTCCGTGCAGACCGAGTCCGTGCTGGCCATGCTGATCGGGGGGATCGCGTTCGAGACGCCGCCCTCCGAGCCGGCGGACAAGCCGGCCCCCGAAAAGACGGTGTTCACCCTGTTCGACAACCGGGAAGCCGCGATGGCGCCGAAGGAGTCCGAGGTCGAGCGGTATGCCCTCTATTTCAACGAGTCGCTGAAGGGGTTGTCCGTCGGCGCCCACGTCACCATGCTCGGGCTGCATATCGGCGATGTCACCAACATCGGTCTCGAGTACGTCCCGGATAATACGTACATTCGCACCCGCGTGGAAATCATGACCTACCAGTACCGTGTACTCCGGCAGATGGGGAAGACCGACGTTGCCGCGATCAAGTCCATGTCCCGGGAAGAACGGCGTAAATACATACGTCACCTCGTCGAGGAGAAGGGCCTGCGCGCGCAATTGCGCACCAGCAGCCTCATCAGCGGGATACAGTATGTCGCCCTCGAGTATTTCCCGGACGCGCCGAAGGCGAGGATCGATTGGAAAAAGGAACCACCGCAACTCCCGGTGGTCCCTGGGGAATTGGAGAACCTCGAAATTCAGCTCAAGGCCGTTCTTGCGAAGCTCGACAAGGTGCCGGTCGAAGAGATCGGCAAAAACCTCGATCAGACGCTGCAGAGCGCGAACCGGGCGCTGACCCGCGTCGATGGGGAGACCCTCCCCGAGGCAAAGAAGACGTTGGAGGACCTTCGGAAGGCGGTCGCCGCCGCCGAACGCGTGCTCGCCAGCACGGACAACACCCTCCTTGGGCACGACGCGCCGGCGCAGCAGGAACTGCGAGACGCTTTGCAGGAAATCGCCCGCGCCGCCCGGGGAATTCGCTTGCTCGCCGACTATCTCGAGCGGAACCCAGGTGCACTCATCCGCGGGAAAAACAAGGAGAATCCATAATGCGCCGACTCCCTTGCCGCATCGGACTGATCGTTCTCGTCGCCGCCTGGGCCGGGTGCGCCTCCCCGCGGTCGAACTTCTACACGCTGAACAGCACCGCGAACGAGGTGACCACAGGGTCGGATACCTCCGTCGTGGTCGGCCCCGTGTCCGTCCCGGCTGCGGTCGACCGCCCTCAGATCGTTGTGCGGCTCGCGCCGAACCAGGTTGCATTCGACGAGTTCCATCGGTGGGCGTCCCCGTTGCAGGACGCCATCGCCAGGGCCGTCGCCGGGAATCTCTCCGCGATGCTGGGCACGCCTCACGTCACCGTGTTTTCCCAGCCGAGGACGACCGGCGCCCGGTACCGCGTTCTCATCGACGTGATTCGATTCGAGTCGGCGCCCGGGGAGGCGGCCATCCTGGATGCCTTCTGGACGGTGCGGAGCACGAAGGACGGGGCGGCGCGTTCGGGGCGCACCACGGCGAGGGAACCCGTTGCGGACCAGGAGTACGCCTCACTGGCCGCTGCCCACAGCCGGGCCGTGGGACGTCTGAGCGCGGACCTCGCCGGGGCGATCCGCGGGCTGGAAGCGGCAGGAGGGTAAACCGGTTCGTCGCCCTCCCGCCCGCCAAGGCATATTATTGGTCAGGGGTGATCTTGGTGATCTTCGACCCCTGCAGGCCGATCCCTGCCATCAATCCCTTCTGGCCGAATATGAAGGCATAGATGTCCTCCTTGGCCGTTGTGGTCGTCAGGCTCTTGGCCAAGCCTGCATCCACGATGACCACGGAGGGGCCGACACCGATCTCCCACCCGCCGCTTTTGTCGAGGTAGCCGATGGCCTTATCGGTCATCAGAAACAAGGCATAGCTGAAGGACTGGGCCCCGGCCTGAAGGCCGTAGGATGCCGCAACCGAATTGTAGTAGCCGGCCGTCTTCCCGTCGACGAGCAGAGCCCCCTTGCCGTAATGGCCGCCGACGATCAAACCCGCCTTGATAACATCCGGAAAGACCAGGATGCCCTTGGACACCGTCGAAAGCTTCACCGCCGCCGGCGAGGCAGCGTACAGTTTCTGCAAGGCAAGCTCGACCTCCTTGTCGATCTCGGCGGCGGTATCGGCAATGGCGGGAACGGCAGCGACCAAAAGACCCGTCGCCAGCAGCAATGCGAGAAGTACGGTTTTTGCAGCACCATGAGGATTTCGCATGATGTCCGCCTCCTTGGAGTAATGTCGTTCCCCGATCCGGCCGGGGTCCCTAATTCGTCGGCAGGGTCCTCCCCGGAAGGATCTTCTTTTGCCTTTTCACGGCGTCGAGGGACTCCATGTTGACCACGAGGTACGCCAGACCGCTGCCCTCCACGGCGTAGAAGACCTTGCCGTCGTAAACGATCTCCCCGTAGCCCTCGGTCCACCGTTTCGCGAACAGCTTGTACCTCCGCTCCGGGTCCGGGTCCATGGGCGAGGAGCCGAATTCCAGCCAAGACCCTGGTTCGAAGCTGACGGTGAGGGATGTGTCGCCGACCTCCATCGCGATGCCGGGCGTGCCGGCGCGGATGAACACCTGTTCCACAAGCCCGCCCTCCTTCATCACGAGCCTGTGGCTCTTCGAGATCTCCCCCTCCTCGCGGCGGAACTCCCTATGGAGGGTGATATCGCTGGAAACGTAATACTGCAGGTTCTTCAGCTCTTCGCTTCCCAGGTCGTAATAGGTCCGGATCTCCTGGGTGAAGGCGATCCTCTGGTGCGCGCACCCCGCGACGGCGAGAGAAACGGCGAGGATCACTGCAGCGGAAAAGATCCTGGTCGAAACGATTTCGATCGATCGGTTCACCATAAGGGCCTCCACGAGACGATTCGCTCCCGCTCGTGATGGAAAACGGGGGAGGGCGGCGCTTGTCGTACGCCACCCTCCCTCACCACCCGATCAGGAGGTCT
>JBLNFH010000161.1:0-3541 GCA_050263475.1 Deltaproteobacteria bacterium | reverse complement strand
CGGCCGTACGGGTTGCCGAGGCACCGCCACAACCCCGAGATGGACCAGGAACTGTCGCTCGCCGCGGGGGAAGAGGTGTCGATCACCTTCGTCCCGCACCTGATCCCCATGGTCCGGGGGATCCTGGCCACCTGCTATGCCACGCTCCGCCCGAAGACCTCCCCCGAGGCGGTGGAGGCGGCGTATCGAAGGCAGTACGGCAAGGAGCCTTTTGTGCGGCTGTGCCCGCCGGGGGTCCTTCCCTCCACGAAGGATGTGGCGGGCAGCAACTATTGCGATATAGCGGTCTGTGCCGACGCGAGGATGCGCCGGGTGGTGGTCGTTTCCGCCATCGACAACCTGGTCAAGGGAGCGTCCGGGGCGGCGGTTCAGTGCTTCAACCTGATGATGGGGTTCCCCGAGGCGGAGGGACTCCAATCGGCCCCCCTCTTTCCTTGAGCCCCGCCCCAAAGGGAGTGGCGGTCGTGATCCCCGCCCGGTACGCCTCCACCCGGTTGCCGGGCAAGCCCCTGGCCCAAATAGACGGTCGCCCGATGATATGGTATGTTTGGGAAAAGGCAAGGAAATCCCGGTTTGCAACCCACGTTCTCGTGGCTACCGACGACCCGCGCATCGCCTCCGCGGTCCGGGAGTTCGGGGGGGAGGCGAGGATGACATCGCCTGAATGCGCCTCGGGCACGGACCGGGTGGCGGAGACGGCGCGGGGCCTTTCCGAGGAGATCATCGTCAACCTGCAGGGCGACGAGCCGATGATGCACCCCTCCGTTATCGACGCGGTGATCGTCCCCTTGCTCGACGACCCGGCGGTTTCGATGACCACCGCGGCCCTCCCGCAGGAGGATCCGGAGGAGTTTCTCCGGCCTTCCGTGGTGAAGGTGGTCGTCGACGACCGGGGGGATGCGCTCTACTTTTCGCGTGCCGCCATCCCCCACTACCGCGACGAGGGATCCGGAGGGTACCGCAAGCACCTCGGGATCTACGGCTACCGGAAGGAGTTCCTGTTCACCGTGGCCGCCCTCCCGCCGGCCTCCCTGGAGGCGGCGGAGCGGCTGGAGCAGCTGCGGGTGCTGCAGAGCGGGTACAAGATCCGCGTCGTCGACGTGGAGTTCGACTCGACGGGGGTCGACACCCCCGAGGACCTGAACGCCGTCAAGGAGAGGCTATGCGGGCGGAACGGACGGTAAAGCCGAAGTTCATCTTCGTGACCGGGGGGGTCGTATCCTCCCTGGGGAAAGGGCTCGCTGCCGCCTCCATCGGGGCGCTGCTCGAGGCCCGGGGCCTGAAGATCACGATGCTCAAGCTCGATCCCTACATCAACGTGGACCCCGGCACGATGAACCCGTTCCAGCACGGCGAGGTGTTCGTGACCGACGACGGCGCCGAAACCGACCTCGACCTGGGCCACTATGAGCGGTTCGTCTCCTCGCGGATGGGGAAGAAGAACAACTGCACCACGGGCAAGATCTACCACTCCGTGATCACGAAGGAACGCCGCGGCGACTACCTGGGCGGCACGGTCCAGGTCATCCCCCACATCACCGACGAGATCAAGCGGGTCATCTACGCGGCGGCCCAGGGGTACGATCTCGAGATCGTCGAGGTCGGCGGCACCGTGGGCGACATCGAGAGCCTTCCTTTCCTGGAGGCGATCCGGCAGGTGCGGACGGACCGGGGCAAGGAGAACGTACTGTACGTCCACGTCACGCTCGTCCCCTACATCGGCACGGCGGGGGAGGTGAAGACGAAACCGACCCAGCACAGCGTGAAGGAGCTGCGCTCCATCGGCATCCAAACCGACATCTTGCTGTGCCGGTGCGACCGGCCGCTGCAAAAAGACATCAAGGCGAAGATCGCGCTGTTCTGCAACGTGACCGAGGACGCGGTCATCACCGCCCGGGACGTGGAGCAGATCTACGAGCTCCCCCTGGTCTTTCACCGGGAGGGGCTGGACGACAAGATCATGGAGTCCCTGAACATCTGGGCGGGCGAACCGAGGCTGGGGCCCTGGTCGAAGATCATGGAGAAGTGGAAGAATCCAGTGGGGGAGGTCACGATCGCCATCGTCGGAAAATACGTGAACCTGCGCGAGTCGTACAAGAGCCTGAACGAGGCGCTCACCCACGGGGGGATCGCCCACGCGGTCCGGGTCCTGCACCGGTTCGTGGACTCCGAGGAGGTGGAGCGGCAGGGGGCCGAGGCGCTGCTGAAAGGCGCGGACGGGATCCTGGTTCCGGGGGGGTTCGGGTCGCGCGGGGTGGAAGGGAAGATCGCCGCCGCTCGGTATGCCCGGGAAAACCGGATCCCCTACTTCGGCATCTGCCTGGGAATGCAGGTCGCCGTCGTGGAGTTCGCCCGGAACGTGTGCGGCCTGGCGGCCACCAGCCGGGAGCTCGACTCGGAGAGCCAGTGCGCGGTGATCGACCTCATGCCGGACCAGCGCGGGATCATAGAGAAGGGGGGGACGATGCGCCTCGGCGCGTACCCCTGTTCCCTCGCCGAGAAATCCCTGGCCCGCAAGGCGTACGGCGTCCCGGAGGTTTCCGAGCGCCACCGGCACCGCTACGAATTCAACAACGAGTTCCGCGAGATCCTCTCCGCAAAGGGGCTTCGGATTACCGGCCTGTCTCCGGACGGGCGCCTCGTGGAGATCGTGGAGATCCAGGACCATCCCTGGTTCCTGGGCTGCCAGTTCCACCCGGAATTCCAGTCGCGGCCGATGGCCCCCCACCCCCTGTTCCGCGAGTTCATCGGCGCCGCATTCGCCGTCTCCCGGAGACAGGCGGTCTCGTGATCCGGCAGGTCGAAGTCGCGGGGCGGTGGAGGGTCGGCGCGGGGAATCCCCCGCTCTTCATCGCCGGGCCGTGCGTCCTGGAATCCGAAACGCTCGCGATGGTCGTTGCGGAGTTTCT
Organism: Deltaproteobacteria bacterium; assembly: GCA_050263475.1. Taxonomy (GTDB): domain Bacteria; phylum Desulfobacterota; class Deferrimicrobia; order Deferrimicrobiales; family Deferrimicrobiaceae; genus FEB-35. Next base: position 632 of record JBLNFH010000161.1, on the reverse strand, counting down.
GTCGGGGCTTTCCTCCCGCCTGGACATTCCCCTCGTCTTCAAGGGGTCTTTCGACAAGGCGAACCGCTCCTCGGTCCAATCGTACCGCGGGCCCGGACTCGAGGAAGGGCTGCGGATCCTGGCCGAGGTGAAGCGGCGATTCCGCATCCCGGTGACGACGGACGTGCATGGGCCGGAGCAGGCGGCGGCCGCGGCGAGGGTGGTCGACCTGCTGCAGATCCCCGCGTTCCTGTGCCGTCAGACCGACCGGCTGGTGGCCGCGGGGAAGACGGGCGTGCCGGTCAATATCAAGAAGGGGCAGTTCATGGCGCCCCGGGACATGGGAAATGCGGTGGAGAAGGTGGCTTCGACGGGGAATTCCGCGGTCCTGGTCACGGAGCGGGGGACCACGTTCGGATACAACAACCTGGTCGTCGATTTCCGCGGGCTGCCGGTCCTCCGGGAAACGGTCTGCCCCGTCCTCTTCGATGCGACCCACAGCGTCCAGCTGCCGGGCGGCGCCGGAACGGCCTCGGCGGGCGAGCGGCGCTTCATCGCCCCCCTTGCGCGCGCGGCCGTCGCGGCGGGGGTGGACGGGGTATTCCTCGAGGTCCATCCGGACCCGGACCGGGCCCTCTCCGACGGCCCCAACA
>JBLNFH010000160.1:0-5065 GCA_050263475.1 Deltaproteobacteria bacterium | reverse complement strand
ACCGTATACAAGACCATCGGCGTTCCGGATGCGGGGATCTCCAGCGACCTGGAGAAGGTGAAGGAGATCGGGGAAAAGTACGACATCAAGGAGAAATTCGTTCTGGCGGCCCAGGTCGACCGATTCCGGTTCTATACGTTCCGGAACTGATTCGCCGTTTCTGCAAGCCCCAGCTTTCCGACAAGAATAATCGCTTATTATCGGGGTACTTATGCTCAGGGAGCTGATCCAGTACCGCAACCTTCTTTGGATGCTCACGTTGCGGGACATCAAGATCCGGTACAAGCAAACGGTCATGGGGTTCTTGTGGGCGGTTTTCATGCCGCTGCTGATCGTGTGCGCGGGGTTCATCGTGAAAAAGGGGTTCTCCATCGTCTCCGGCAAACCGCTGGAAATCTCTGAACTCATCTCGGTTTCCATCAAATCGCTTCCGTATGCGTTCTTCATCGCGTCCGTGCGGTTCGCAACGAACAGCCTGGTGGGAAACTCGAACCTCGTCACCAAGATCTACTTCCCGCGTGAGGTCTTTCCCGTCGCCGCCGTGCTGGCCAACCTCTTCGACTTCCTCCTGGCGTCGTTTTTCCTCGTGGTTTTCCTTGCGATCTCGGGATTCCGGATCGATTCCCATGCCGTCTGGGTGCCGCTTCTCCTGCTTTCCCTGATCCTCTTCACGACCGCCCTGGGGATGTTGCTGTCGTGCGCGAACCTGTTCTTCCGGGACGTGAAATACATCGTCGAAGTCCTCGTGACGTTCGCCATCTTTTTCACTCCCGTATTCTACGACGCCTCCCTTTTCGGGAAATGGGCCCCCCTGCTCCTGCTGAACCCGGTCGGCGCGATCCTGGAGAACATCAACAACGTGGTCATCCTGCATCGCGCCCCCGACACGTTCTGGCTGCTGTACGCGGTTGCGTGGTCGGTCGGGGGACTCGCCGTTTCCTGGAGCGCGTTCCACAGGCTGGAATTCCTGTTCGCGGAAAAAATCTAGGCGGGACCCATGACGGCACCGGCGCTGGAGTTTCAAAACATCTCGAAAAAGTTCCGCAGGGGGGAGGGATACGATTCCCTCCGCGACCTTCTTCCCGGGCTCTTCTCGAAGACGTTCGGCAAAGCGGGGAAAACGGGATTGAGGGAGAAAGAGTTCTGGGCGTTGAATGACGTTTCCTTCCGCGTCGGCAGGGGAGAGGCGCTCGGCATCGTCGGCCCCAACGGATCGGGGAAAAGCACCACCCTGAAGCTCCTGAGCGGAATCCTGAAGCCCACCGCCGGTGCGATCCAGGTGAACGGCCGGATCAGCGCGTTGATCGAGGTCGGCGCGGGTTTCCATCCGGACCTGACCGGCCGGGAAAACATCTTCCTGAACGGCGCCATCCTGGGGATGAGCCGATCGGAAACCCAGCGGAAGCTCGACGCGATCATCGAATTCTCGGGGATCCCGGAGTTCATCGACACCCCGGTGAAACGGTATTCGTCCGGAATGTACGCAAGGCTGGGATTCTCGATCGCGGCCCACGTCGAACCGGAGATCCTGCTGGTCGACGAGGTGCTGAGCGTCGGGGACTACACGTTCCAGGGCCGATGCATCCGGAAGATGAATGAAGTTCTGAAGAGCGGCACCACGGTGATATTCGTTTCCCACAACATGGAGTCGGTCCTTTCCCTGTGCGACCGGGCGATCCTCCTCGTGAACGGGAAAATCTCCCGGGAAGGGGAGCCGGCGGCGGTCATCGCGGAGTATTGCAACGCAGGGGGGGTCTGGGCCCCGAAGCTCTGCGAACGGAAAAAGGCGGCCATCCGGAGCGTGACGTTCGAGGGCGTGGATTCTTTCAGCAAGGCGGTGCCTCCCGGCACCCGCCTGAAATGCAAGATGGCGATCGAATGCCTCGAGAGCTGCCGGGTATCCCCCGGATTGTTCCTGACGCAATTCGGCGGCTTCGTCTTCGATACGACCTACGGCCGGATGAACGGAACTCCCATGGCGATGTCCGCCGGCGAGGCCGCCGAAGTCGTCTGGAGCATCGATCTCAACCTGCCGAACGGCAGTTACGACCTCGGCGTTCACCTCGAGGACGGGGATTCCGGTTTGTACCATGAGCACAATTTCCGGGTCGTGAATCTGCTGATCGCCAACGATTTTCGTTATGAAGGGAAATACATCCTCAATCCGACCATCTCGGTGAGCAGGTAATCCATGGAAAAAGTGCTGTTCATACGGCGTCCCGGCGCGTTCGGCGGCATCGAGGTATTGCTGCTGGATTGGCTGAAGGATATCGATTACGACAAGAACCGGGTGTTTCTCGCTTCGACGATGGACTGCTTCGGGGATGCGATACGAATCGATCGGTTGCCGGTGGATTACGACATCGCCGCTCTCCCGACGTTGGGAAGCTTCATGAGCGTCTACAGAAGCTGGTCCAGGGACATCCGGAAGTTCTCGCCGGACAAGATCGTCATCCTGGAAGGGATGATCGACGAGGTGCCGCCGGCCGCGGTGCTGGCGGCGTACGTTGCGGCCAGGGGGAACGTGTACATGACGGAACACCTGGCCTGGCCGTTTCCCCCGGAAAAGACCCGGTCGATCCATTTCGGATTTCTCCCCGGCGCTGGCCTCTGGTGGCACCGGATGATGTGGGGGATCCGGGTCCGGGGCTACCTGTCGAAACGGATCCTCGCCGTCAGCGAGGCCGTGAGGAACGTGCTCCTGATGTACGGGTATCCCGGCGAAAAGATCGCCATCGCGTTCCACGGCGTCGATGTGTCGAGATATTCCCCCTCCGAGGCGATCCGGGCGGGTTGGCGCCGGGAACACGGCGTTCCCGAGGACGCCGTCGTATGGATCAGCACCGCCAGGCTTGCGAAGGAGAAGCGCCTGGATCGACTGCTGAACGCCTTCGGGGCGCTTTCGCGGAAACACGGGAACCTGTGGCTGCTGCTCGCCGGGGAAGGGCCGACCCGGAAGGAGCTCGAACGGCTTGCGGACTCCCTGGGCGTCCGGGAAAGGGTGATGTTTCTCGGTCTGGCGGACAACGTTCCGGAGCTGCTCCAGGCCAGCGACCTCTTCGTCCTGCCGAGCGATCGGGAAGGATTGAGCGTGTCCCTGACCGAAGCGATGTCCACGGGACTGGTCTGCATCGCGAGCAACGTTTCCGGGTCGAACGAGGTCATCCGGGACGGGGAAAACGGTTTCCTGGTGGACCCGAGCGACGAAGGGGTGTTGAACGGCATCGGAAAGGCCTTGACCCTGGACGGACCGGCAAGGACGCGCATCGCCCGAAACGCCAGGAACACGATCGTGGAAAAATTCGAGAAACGGAGGTCCGTGAAGAACATCCTGGATCTCCTGGACATCGAGAGCCGGCAGAACCACCGATGAAAGCGAGGATCGCCGGTCCCGGGGACATCCCCGGCATCGATTCCTTCCTTCGTGGGAGCGAGGCGTCGTCGGCATACCATGACTACCGGTGGATCGGTGTCGTGGAGAGAAGCTTCGGGCACGCGTGCTACTACCTCGTATGCCGCGATCCCGAAGGGACGACCGCAGGCGTCCTCCCGCTGGTCCACCTGAAAAGCCGGCTGTTCGGGAATTTCCTGGTATCGATGCCGTACTTCAATTACGGCGGGGTGTGCGCGGACCGGCCCGCCGCCCGGGACGTTCTGATCGACGAGGCGGTCCGGACGGCGAGGGAACTGGAAGCCAGCCACATCGAATTCCGGCAGGAGGCCCCGTTGGGGAACGGCTTTCCCGCGAAGACCCGGAAAGTCTCCATGAAGCTGCGGCTTCCGGGCTCCGGGGAAGAGCTCTGGAAATCGTTCCCGTCCAAGCTGAGGAGCCAGATCCGGAAACCCCAGAAGGAAGGGATGACCGTCCGGATATCGCGACACGACGAGCTCGAGAATTTCTACCGGGTGTTTTCGATCAACATGCGGGATCTCGGAACGCCGGTGTACCCGAAACAGTTCTTCCGGAATATCCTGGACCAGTTTCCCGGGAACTCCTGGATCTGCACCGTCTCCGCAGGGAAGACGCCGGTGGCCTCCGGGTTCCTGGTCGGCTATAAGGAAAGGCTGGAGATCCCCTGGGCATCCTCGCTCCGGCGATACAACCGGCTCGGCCCGAACATGCTCCTGTACTGGAGCTGCCTGGAATCCGCGTGCGAGCGGGGATTCCGCATATTCGATTTCGGGCGCAGCACGGCGGGCGAAAGCACGTACCGGTTCAAGGAACAGTGGGGCGCTGAGCCGTACACGCTGCACTGGCATTACTGGCTGGCGGAAGGAGGGGCCTTGCCGGAGATCCATCCCGACAACCCCCGGTACCGGTTCGCCATCCGGGTGTGGAAGCGGATCCCGGTCCCCCTGACGCGGTGGATCGGCCCTTACATCGTGCGGAATATCCCTTGAGGCCCGGAAGGACAATACCGCCGGCCGCGGCTCCCGTGCCGATCCGGGACCTGTTCCGGGGGGTATCGGGCCTGTTCCGGGGCGGCTATCTCGACCCGCTCGAAGACGAGATCAAGGGATATTTCGGATCACGGTTCGTATTCCTCGTTTCTTCCGGGAAAGGCGCGCTCGTCCTGATCCTGAGAGCGCTATCGTCGCTCCGAAACCGTAGGAAAGTGGTGATCCCTGCCTACACCTGCTATTCCGTCCCGTCCGCGATCGTGAAAGCCGGTCTCGACATCGCCCTGTGCGATGTCGACCCTGACACGCTGGATTTCGATTACGGCAGGTTGGAGGCCATCGTCGACGAGAAGACCCTGTGCGTCGTCCCGACCCATCTGTTCGGCATCCCTTCCGACATCGACCGGGTCCGCAGGACCTGCGAAGGGAAAGGGATTTTCATCGTGGAGGATGCCGCCCAGGCGATGGGCGGGGGCAGCGCGGAGCGAAAGCTCGGCGCCCTGGGGGACGTCGGGTTCTTCAGCCTTGGCCGGGGGAAGAACATCAGCTGCGGATCGGGGGGGATCATCCTCACCTCGTCCCCGGAGATCGCCGAACGCATCCGGGTATTCCACCGGGAGCTGGGAAGGGAACCGGCCGGCGCGATCCTGAAGAACCTCGCCGG
>JBLNFH010000159.1:0-4772 GCA_050263475.1 Deltaproteobacteria bacterium | reverse complement strand
CGGGCGGAAAGGCGGCCTACCCGTCGACCTTGCTGATGAACACGATTCCGGCCCGCGTGGCCGGCGTCCGCGATGTGGTCGCCGCCTGCTCCGCTCCCGGAGGGAAGGTCCCCGACGTGGTCCTCGCCGCGGCCCGGATCGCGGGGGTCGCGCAGGTTTTCCGGATCGGCGGCGCCCAGGCGATTGCCGCGCTGGCCTTCGGGACGGAGTCGGTGCCGCAGGTGGACGTGGTCGCGGGCCCCGGAAACGCCTACGTGACCGAAGCGAAGCGGCAGGTCTACGGGGTCGTCGGGATCGACATGCTGGCGGGTCCCAGCGAACTGGCGGTGCTCGCCGACGATTCGGCCAGCGCCGCGTACGTGGCGGCGGATCTCCTGTCCCAGGCCGAGCACGACGAGGACGCCTTCGTCGCCATGGTGACGGACTCCGCCTACCTGTCCCGGGAGGTGGAGGGGGAGCTTCTGCGGCAGTCCGGGAAGCTGCCGCGCCGCAGGATCCTGTCGGCATCCCTCGAGCGCGCGGTGGGATTCCTCGTCCGCGACCTGGAAGAGGGGATCGAAACGGTGAACTCCATCGCGCCCGAGCACTTGAGCCTTCTCGTGGAGAACCCGTGGGGGGCGCTGGAGCGGATCCGGAACGCGGGGACCGCATTCCTGGGGCCGTACAGCCCGGTCGCGGTGGGAGACTACATCGCCGGGATCAACCACACCCTCCCCACCGGCGGGGCCGCGCGGTTCTCCTCGCCCCTGGGAGTGGCGAATTTCCTCAAGAAAATGAATGTGGTATCATACCAGGTTCGGGCGCTCGCCTCGGATGCGCCGCACGTCGTGAGACTGGCACGCAAGGAGGGCCTGGCCGCCCACGCCCAGGCCGTTCTCCTGCGGATCAAAGGGGAGGCATGAAGCGGATGCCCAGGGAAGCGCAGGTCGCCCGAAGGACCAAGGAAACCGACATCGCGCTGTCGTTGCGGCTGGAAGGGGAGGGCGGCGGGAACATCTCCACGACCGTCCCGTTCTTCGATCACATGCTGACCCTGTTCGCCCGGCACGGCGGGTTCGACCTGTCGGTGACCGCGAAGGGGGACACCGAGGTCGATTTCCATCACCTCGTCGAGGATGTCGGCATCTGCCTCGGGGAAGCGATTCGGAATAGCCTGGGAACCCTGGCGGGGATCACGCGCTACGGTTTCGCGAGCGTCCCGATGATCGAATCGCTGGCCAACGTCAGCGTGGACGTCTCCGCGCGCCCCCACCTTGTCTTTCACTGTCCCCTGAAGAGCGAAAAGGTCGGCGCCTTCGACGTGGAGCTGGTGGAGGAATTTCTCCGGGCGTTCTCCCAATCGTCGGGGGTGTGCGTCCACGTGAACGTGCTCTACGGGTCGAATGCCCACCACACGATCGAGGCCGTCTTCAAGGGGCTGGCCCGGGCGATGGCGGACGCCGTCCGGATCGACCCCCGGGTCAAGGGGGTTCCGTCCACGAAAGGCGTCATGGGATGAGCCGGACGGAGGCCATCGGCATCGTCGACTACGGCATGGGGAACCTTCGCAGCGTCGGCAAGGCGCTGGAGGCGCTCGGGTTTCCCGTGCGGGTCAGCGGCAGCCGCCGGGAACTGTCGCGGTGCCGGGGGATCGTGCTGCCCGGCGTCGGGGCGTTCCGCGACTGCATGGGGAACCTCGCGCGCCAGGAGCTGCTCTCCTTTCTCCAGGAGGTGCTTCTCGACGGACGGCCGTTCCTCGGCATCTGCCTGGGCCTGCAGGTGCTGTTTTCCGAAAGCGAGGAATTCGGGCGGCACGAGGGGATCGGGTTCCTGCGGGGGAACGTGGTCCGCTTCCCCTCCGGGATGTCCTCCCCCGGGGAGCCGGGTCGGCGGACCGTCCTGAAGATCCCCCACATGGGGTGGAACCGAGTCGAGTTCACGATGGACCACCCGGTGCTCCGCGGTCTCCCGTCGGGTGCCTATTTCTACTTCGTCCACTCCTATTACGTGCGGCCGGACGATCCCTCCGTCGTCGCCTGCAAGACGTCCTACGGCGTGGAGTTCGCCGCGGGCGTGGGAAGGGGAAACCTGCTGGCGGTCCAGTTCCATCCCGAAAAGAGCCAGGCCGCGGGGCTCGCGCTTCTCGGCAACTTCGGCCGTCTGTGCCGCGAAGCGGCATGAAGGGGATCCCATGGCGTTCCAGGTAATCCCGGCGATCGACATCCAGGGCGGCAAGGCGGTCCGGCTCCGCCAGGGGAGGGCCGAGGACTCCACCGTTTTCGCCGATTCGCCGCTCGAGGTTGCCCGGCGGTTCGCGGGCGCGGGAGCGACGAGGCTGCACGTGGTGGACCTCGACGGCGCCTTCCTGGGGAAGCCGGTCAATTTCGACATCATCCGGCGGATCGTGGCCACCGTCGACGTCCCGGTGCAGGTGGGCGGCGGGGTGCGCAATTTCGATATCGCCTCCCGGTACCTGGGCGCGGGAGCGTCCCGGATCATCCTCGGGACCACCGTCGTCCGCAACCCGGAGGAGGTCCTGCGCATCACCAAGGCATATCCGGGGAAGGTGGCCGCGGCGATGGACGCCAAGGAGGGGCGCGTGGCCATCCGCGGCTGGGTGGAGGTGACGGGAGTGGTCGCCGTGGACCTCGCCCGGCAGATGGAAAAGAGCGGGATCTCCTGCTTCATCTATACCGACATCTCCCGCGACGGCACGATGGCGGGGCCCAACTTCCGCAGCATCGGGGAGTTCGCGAAGGGGCTGTCCACCCCCGTGCTGGCCTCCGGCGGGGTGAGCACGCTGGCGGACGTCGAGATGCTCCGGACGATGGAGAACGGGGGGGTCTGCGGCGTGATCATCGGGCGCGCGATGTACGACGGATCGATCGATCTTTCCGAGGCGCTCCGCCTGGAAAGGGAGTGAGCCCTCCCGGCCCGATGCTCGCCAAGCGGATCATCCCGTGCCTGGACGTCAAGGACGGCCGCGTCGTCAAAGGGGTCAACTTCGTGAACCTTCGGGACGCAGGGGACCCGGTGGAGATCGCGCGCCGGTACGACGAGGAGGAAGCCGACGAGCTCGTCTTCCTCGACATCACGGCCTCCCACGAGCGGCGGGACATCATGATCGACGTCGTGCGCCGGACGGCGGAGCAGGCCTTCATGCCCCTGACGGTCGGCGGCGGCGTCCGGTCGCTCGCGGACATCCGGGCCCTCCTGTCCGCGGGGGCCGACAAGGTGTCGATCAACACGGCCGCGGTGGCGGACCCCGAGTTCGTCCGGCGGGCCGCCCTCCGGTTCGGGAGCCAGTGCATCGTGGTCGCGGTCGATGCCCGCGCGGTTCCCGGGCGGCAAGGGAAATGGGAGGTCTACACCCATGGAGGACGCCGGCCGACGGGGATCGACGCGGTGGAATGGTCGGCCCGCATGGAAGATCTCGGGGCGGGGGAGATCCTCCTGACCAGCATGGACCGGGACGGCACGCGGGACGGATACGACATCCCGCTCACGCGCGCCGTAGCGGACCGGGTAGGGATCCCGGTGGTCGCCTCGGGAGGGGTGGGGAACCTGGACCACCTGGTGGAAGGATTGACGGCGGGAGGGGCGGACGCCGTGCTGGCGGCGTCGATCTTCCATTACGCGGAGTACACGGTGGCCGAGGCGAAGGAATACCTGAAGCGGCACGGAGTGCCGGTGAGGCCGCCCGCCCGGGATGCGATCCGCGCGTCCCTGGAGGGACGACATCCTCCCGGCCTCCGACGGAAAAAGGGAGAGGAAAGATGACCGCGGACGAGTTGATCGCAATCGTGAAGTTCGATGACCGGGGGTTGGTCCCCGTGGTGACCCAGGACGTATCCGACGGCGCCGTGCTGATGGTCGCCTGGGCGAACGCCGCCGCCCTCCGGAAAACGTTCGAGACGGGACGCGCCAGCTACTGGAGCCGGTCCCGGAGTTCCCTGTGGGTCAAGGGGGAGACCTCCGGCCATTTCCAGGAAGTGGACGAGGTGCGATACGATTGCGACGTGGACACGCTCCTGTATCGCGTGCGCCAGGAAGGCCCCGCGTGCCATACTGGAGAACGGACCTGCTTCTATCGGAGCGCCTGGCGGCGCGGAGGAAAATGACGATGGCCGACGAGTGCATCTTCTGCAAAATCGTCCGCAAGGAACTGCCGTCCCAACCGATCTACGAAGACCACGACCTGGTCGCGTTTCCGGACATAAAGCCGATCGCCCCGGTCCACGTCCTGATCGTCCCGAAGGAGCACATGGTCAACCTGAACGACGTCGGGAAGAACGACGCCGGCCTGTTGGGGAAGATGCTGCGCCTCTCCGCCAAGATCGCAAACGACAAGGGGATCGCCGAGTCGGGGTACCGGATCGTGATCAACAACGGGGACGACGGAGGACAGGTCGTGCCCCACCTTCACCTTCACCTGATCGGCGGGAAGACGCTCGATCCGAAGATGGGGTGACGCCCGGCAGGGCGGGAGGTCGCAACAGCGGATGCAGCATAACCGGTATTTCGAAGACCAGGTCCAGAGCCTGGGATTCACGGATGCGGACGGGGACGCGACCGTGGGCGTGATCGAGCCGGGGGAGTACGCCTTCGGCACCTCCCGTCAGGAGAGCATCTCCGTCGTCGCGGGGACTCTCTGGTACCGCGTGCCGGGGAAGCCGTGGCTGTCGGCGGGTCCGGGAGAGGGGTTCGACGTCCCGGCGGGCGTGACGTTCGAGGTCAAGGCGGAAGGACCGGCCGCCTACCTGTGCCGGTACCGGTAGCCGCCGAAACCCGTG
>JBLNFH010000158.1:0-4296 GCA_050263475.1 Deltaproteobacteria bacterium | reverse complement strand
TGAAGATGGGTGAGCAGGTGGTTCGTCAATCGCGACGACGAGAACGTGGACGGTTCCTTCGACAGGGCCAGGTAAAGGAGGAGCTGGTCCGCAAGTCGAGGACTGAGGTCGGCCGGCGAATCGATATATGCGAGCGCCTCCCGGGCGGCTTCCCGCCCGACGTCTTCGGCACGCTTTCCCGGCGCGCCCAACGCGGAGAAGCCGGCGCACCCCGCATCGGTTACCACCTTCAGGAAAATAAACGTTCCCGGGCCGGGAGAGGGCACGGTTTCCGTGCCGATCGCGGGGGAGTGCGCCGCCAGCAGTTCGAGAGCCGCGTCCCTCTGGCGTTCCGCGATGGAGATCGGCAGGTTCGCCACGCAGGAACGCCCGGTGACGGAGAGAACCGCCCCTTTTCCCCGAAGGTCGATGCCGCGGATCTCCCCGGCGGGGGCGATGCGGGCCGTGACCTTTCCTCCCCCGCGCGGATAGAATCCGTACCGCTCGATCTCGCAGGAAACCGGCGCCCCTATCCTTTCCAGCCAGGGCAAAAAGATCTCGCGAAGGAAATCGAAAGTGGGGCCGAAGGGGACGTGGGTCCCCCCGGTCAGGGCGATGCGGGAAGGTTCGTCCGCGAAGAGAAGCGGGGGAAGGAGGGACTGGAGCAGCAGCACGACGGACCCCGCCGTGCCGATATCGAAGGCGAACCCGCCCGCGGTCACCGGTCCCGGAGCGAAGGAGATCTCCGTAGAGCCCGGCTCCGCCCCGCGCGCGTCCGCTCCCGTGATCCGGGTAAGGGCGGTAACCGCCGTGAGGTGCTGCGGCATCAGTCCCGGCTTCGGGCGGTTTTTGCGGATGTTGAAGATCCGGACCGGCTTTCCGGTGATGCAGGAGAGGCTCAAGGTCGACCGCAGGACCTGTCCTCCGCCTTCCCCGAGGCTCCCGTCGATCTCGACAAATACCATCGAGCGGCCTCCGCGTCCTTCCTGCCAACCAATCTACCGGACGCGGGGCTTCCCGTCACTCCCTGCCTTGTCGCCAGGCGTTCCCCTGATTACGCCCCCGTCTTCGAGGGGATCAGCGGCCTGACGTTCCGTTCCTGATCCTCCGCGGGTTCCGAATCGCCCTGCATCCGGGAATGCCCGTTGAAGACCGCCCCTTCGGAGATCCCCAGTTTCGGCGAGCGGATCTCGCCGGCCATCATCGCTTTCCCCTTCAGTTCCACGATTTCCGTGGCATCGCTGTTCCCCTCGACCGATCCGCCGACGACCATTCCGCGGGTGCGGGTGTTCCCGCGGATCCTCCCGGTTTCTCCGACGACTACCCAGTCGGCCTGGACATCGCCCTCCACGCTTCCATCCACGCGGATCGTCCCCTTCGCGCTCACTTTTCCCTCGATGAGCGTGCCATCGCCGACGATCGTCTCCAGCTTCCGGGAACCGGTTCCGAACATGATCACCTCCTGGCGAGAAATCCGGCCGGGTCGATATGGCGGCCGTTCTTCCAGATCTCGTAATGCACGTGCGGGCCGGTGGAGACCCCGGTGGAGCCGGACACCGCGATGACCTCGCCTCGCGCGATCCGCTGGCCGACCCGGACCAGCGCCTTCCCGTTGTGCGCGTACGCCGTGCTGAACCCTTGCCCGTGCTCGATGACCACCACGATGCCGCTGTTCTCCGTCCACCCGGCGAAGCTCACGACACCGTTGGCCGTCGCCTTCACTTCGCTGCCGGGCGGGACGGAGATATCCGTGCCCGTGTGGAACCGGGTGGCATTGTACACCGGGTGGTTGCGGTATCCATAGCGCGATGAAAGCGTTCCCGCCACGGGCCACCCGGCGGGCGTGGCGAGATAGACGTCCTTCTGTTCGGCGAGGTACGTCCGGATCTCCGAGACCGACTGCGTCGCCGCCTGGATCTGCTCCCTCAAAACTTCCATGTCGAGGGAGCCGGAGTCCGCGAGATCCGCCGACTCCAGGACGGCGGATTTCGAATTGAGGGAAAACAGTCTCCGGAAATCCTTTTCCGCCTGCTTCAGGGAGAGCATCGTGCTCTGCATCTCGTCGAATTGCGCGGAGAGGTACGACACCCTTGCCTTCATCCGGTGGTACTCCGTGACCTGGACCGACACGGAGACGACGAAGGCGGTCCCGACGAGGAACAGGAGGAAGGACGCGGCGACCGCGACGACCGGAACCCGGATGCTGACGGACCTCGTCCGGCAGTGGGGGACGAACATGATGGTCACGGGGGTGAAGATCTTTTTCAGGTATTTCCACGCTCCGTTCATGGGGACCTCCTTCCTGCCGATTCCCGCAGATGGACCCGTGCACTACCGGAGGGATGGTTACCTTCTGATGGATGAAATGATGCAATAGACATTCCAAGGGAGGGTGAAGCTAACCTATTGATTTACAATGGCTTATCCTTAACGCGTGTCGGCCGGAATTTCGTTTTTCGAATCGGGGCGGGATCGGATTACGGGATTGGAATGCCGATCTCCCTACTTGAGCACGAACACGACGCGGCTGTCCTTCTGTTTCTCTTTCTTCTCCGGGGAGAGCGCCTTGGGTTCCAGGAGGAAAACCCGCTCCGGCTCCACCTGCTTCGATGCGAGCAGGAAATCCTTGACGGCGCGGGCCCGCCGCTGCGCCAGCAGGCGCAGGTCGTCGTCGGTCACCTGGATGTGGGCGAGCATCAGCTTCTCCATCTCGGGGACGGGGATGTCCTTGGCCATTCCGATGATGTTGCGCGGCTTGGGGAACTTCTCCGCCTTGTAGGCCCGTTTGAGATACTCGGGATACTCCTTCGGGTCGACGACGACATTGTCCAGCGAAGGGGGCGCCCCGCCTTTCTTGACGAGGTCCTTGAGTTTCTGGGACTTGACCTTCCGGTCGAACGTCGTCTGCCGCAGCGCCTCGCGGTCCTTCTCCTTGTCCACGTATCCCGCGATCTCCAGCTTCAGGGAAGGCCGCTCGTGGAGCGCCTTGACGAGAGTGTTGAGCTTGGCCTCCCCGGGCCCGTCGGGCATCTCCTTGCCGTAATTGAATTCCAGGTAGCTCAGTTCCTCGCCCCCGCCGAAGATCGCACCCAGGAGAGCGAACGGGGAAGTGGCGGCCTTGACCAGGAGGTTCACGATGATCTTGATGACGACGCGCCACACGCTGAATTGCGGATCGTCGAGGGAACCGCTCAACGGCATGTCCAGGTTGATCTCCCCCTTGCGGTTTTTCAGGAGGGCAACGGCCAGCCGGACCGGAAGCTTCGTCGCCTGGGGGCTTTCCACGGCGTCGCCGAAAGTGAACTGGTCGAGGAACACGTTGTTGGTCGCCTCCAGCTTCCTTTTCACGATCAGGTACTTGAGGCTCAACGTCAGCTTCCCCTTCTCGATCGTGTAGCCCGCGTACCGTCCGGAGTACGGGGTGAGGGGGCTCAAATCCATGTCCTTGAAATCGATTTTGAGATCCACGAACAGGTCGTTCCGGAGCGGGTTGATCTTCCCCGTGATCTCGAGCGGTGCGTAATTCTCAAGCCTGCCCCGGAGGTCGACATCCGCCATTTTCATTTCCTCGGACGACAGCCCGGAGACGCGCCCCCCGACCTCGAGGAGGTTCGCCGAGTAATTGGGCTTGATGAAATGGTCGGTGAAGTTGATATGCCCTCCCTGGAACGACACCGTCTCGATCGATACCGGCGTCGGCGGCCCTGCGGGTTCCGGAGGCGTCGCGGCCGCGGTATTGTCCGAGGCCGTTTCCGCCGTCCCCCCGGCGGGCGCCTGCCCCTCCTTCTTGACGATCCCCTGCAGGTTCAACCTTCCCTCCGGGGTAACGATCACGCGCGAGTAGAAGTCCGTGAGCGCCACCTGCCGGATCGACACGGAGTCGATCCGGCCAAAAAAACGGCTGCCCAGGGGGCTCGTTCCCAACCGGATGCCGTCCAGGTGAAGCGAATCCCATTTCAGGAAATCCTCCGAGGTGGCCTTGTCCACCGTGGCCAGCTTCGTGACGAAGATCGCACCCGTGTACATCGTCCGGAACGACTCGCCCTGCTCCGCCAGGGTGAGTTTCCCCCTTGCGGAGGCGTTTCCCGACGTCAACGAGATATTCATCAGGTTGGCGATGAACGGCTGGAACGGGACGAGGCCGATCGCACGGATGTCGAGATTCAGGTCCGCCGACACGGGTTTGACGCCTATCGTGCCGCCGATGGCGATCTTTCCTGCCTTGTTCACGGTTGCCTTGAGCGACAGCTTTCCCTTGCTGTTTTTCTCGGTCGAGATGTCTTCGGCGGTGATCTCCAAGGGATATACCCTCGCGCT
>JBLNFH010000157.1:0-6465 GCA_050263475.1 Deltaproteobacteria bacterium | reverse complement strand
TTAAATCGACAATATCTTGCCGGAATCGATCCGTTCGGCGCAGGGACGGATGCCCCGGAGCCGGCCGGAAGGCCGGCGGGCCGTAGCGGGCATGTAATTTACAGGAAGTTTGCGATTCTTGATGGATCCATCAAGGAGGGAGGGAACCTTCCACGGAGATCTACGGGGGCGAAACGGCTGTTCGGCGACGCTCCGCGCAACCGCCTGGGCCGCCCGCCCCCGGCTGACTCCTCCTGTTACAGAACCTTGACGGCGGATACTCTCCTTCCCTTGACGTCCACCATGTGGATCGCGCACGACAGGCACGGGTCGAAGGAGTGGACCGTGCGCAGCACCTCGAGCGGCTTGCTGGTATCGGCCACCGGGTTCCCGATGACGGAGGCCTCGTACGGCCCTCTCTGCCCTTTTGCGTCGCGGGGGCTGCTGTTCCACGTCGAGGGGACGACCGCCTGGTAATTGGCGATCTTCTGTTTGTTGATGACGATCCAGTGGGACAGCGTCCCCCGGGGCGCCTCGTGGAAGCCGAATCCCCGCTGTTCGCCATCGGGAAATTTCGGCTCCGTGTAGATGGCGGTGTCCCCCTTTGCGATATTCTCCACCAGCAGCTTCCAGTGCTTGAGCGCCATCTCCCCCAGCACCGCGCAGCGGACGGCGCGCGCGAGGTGCCGCCCGGGGGTGGAATGCAGGACGGCGGGAGTGAGCTTCACCCCCGCGAGCTTGGACGCCGTGCCCAGCGCCTGGTTCCCCCATCGCTGCGTCGGCTCGTGGCCGGCGGCGTATCCCATCAGGACCTGTGCCAGGGGGCCGACCTGCATCGGCCTCCCCTCGAACCGGGGCGCCTTCACCCAGGAATATTTCTTCGCCGGGTCGAAGTTCGCAAGCTTCGGTTCGGTCTCCTCTTCCCAGGGATGTCGCTGCCAGTCGCCGTCGTAATAGGAATGGGCGATGCTCTCCGACACGTTTTTCTTGAAATAGTCATCCTTGAACGAGGTGATCGGCCGGTAGGATTCGATTTTCCCATCGTAGATCGTGCCGCCGGGAAGCTCGAAACGGGTCCCCGCCCCATCCAGGGGCAGGTCCGGAACGGCCAGGTAGTTCGTGACCCCGGAGCCGTACTTCAGCCAGTCGGCGTACATCGCCCCGATGGCGCAGACGTCGGGGAGGTAGACCTGCTGGACGAAAGCGTTCACCTCGTCCATGAGGTCCTTGTACATGTAGAGCTTCGACATGTTCAGGGCGGACGCGTCGTCCAGGTTGATGGCGTTGGCGACCCCGCCCACGGCCAGGTTCTGGATGTGCGGCGTCTTTCCCCCCAGGATCGCCACCGCCTGGTTCGCCTTGCGCTGGACATCCAGCGCCTGGAGGTAGTGGGCCACCGCCAGGAGGTTGACCTCCGGCGGGAGCTTCATCGCCGGGTGCCCCCAGTATCCGTTGGCGAAGATCCCCAGCTGCCCGCCTTTCACGAACTCCGCGAGCTTCTCCTTGACCGCCGCCATCTCCTCCTTGCTGTTCCCGGGCCAGGGCGACAGGCTCTGGGCGATGGCCGCCGCCTTCGCCGGGTCGGCGGAAAGCGCCGAAACGACATCGACCCAGTCGAGGGCGGAGAGGTGGTAGAAGTGCACGATGTGATCGTGCAGCGCGTGGGACGTGATCAGCATGTTGCGGATGTACTGGGCGTTCAGGGGGATCGCCATCCCGAGGGCGTTTTCCACGGCCCGCACGGAGGCGATCGCGTGGACCGTCGTGCAGACCCCGCAGATCCTCTGGGTGAACACCCAGGCGTCGCGGGGATCCCGCCCCTTCAGGATGGTCTCGATGCCGCGCCACATCGTCCCGACGGACCAGGCGTCTCTCACGACCCCGCCGTCGACTTCCACGTCCATCCGCAGGTGTCCCTCGATCCGCGTAATCGGGTCGATCGTTATTCGTTTGCTCATCGGTCATCTCCCTGACGCCGGGACGCCCGCCATGCCATGGCCGGTTCCGGCCGCGGCATGCGGGGCGCCTCCGAGAATTGGAAACATCTTGACGATGAAGAGGTAGGCCATGACCTCGAAGGCCACGAGGCCGAGGGTAATGAGGATCTCGGGAACGGAGGGGAAATAGGCGGCGCCCGGCGCCGGCTTGAAACCGACCAGGTACGCGTCGAACCGGTAGAGCAGCCCCGCGGTCATCATCATCATGCCGCAGAGGAACTCCATCCCCGGGTCGTACCGGAAGCGCCGGAACAGGAGCAGCACCGCGGGGGCCAGGAAGAGGGCCATCTCGAGGAGAAACATGAAGCTGTGAAAGTTGAACTGGAAGATGAGCCCCAGCCGCCCGCGCAGGGCAAGATCCGCGATCCGCACGCCCAGGAAGGCGAACAGGACGACCACCATGGCGATCGAAAGGGACGCCAGGAGCTTCGTCTCCCTCGGGCGCTTGAACACCCAGTCGGCCAGCGCCGACTCGAAGACGACCGCCGCGTACCCCATGACGATGCAGGACAGCAGGAACAGCAGGGGAAGCAGCGGGGTGTGCCAGAGCTTGTGAAGCTTGTTCATCGCGATCAGCATCATCGAGCCGAGCGAGGACTGGTGCATGGTGGGGAGAAGGATGCCCAGCGCGAGGAGGGGGATCAGGATCCTGTTCAGCCACGGGTGGATCCGGATCGACAGTTTCCGGAGCCACTGCCACGGGGCGTCCTCCTCCCATTTCTCAACGAACGCGGGGGAGAGCTCAATCCACAGCACGACCACGTAGCTCATGATGCAGATGGCCACTTCGAGCAGGACGGAGTTCCGGTTCCAGTTCCACAGGAGCGGCACCTTCCACACGTTCCAGTAGCGCCCCAGGTCGATGATGACGGAAGCGCCGGCCAGGGTATACCCCAGGGCGCTGGTCAGGATCGCCGGCCGGATGAGGGAATGGTACTTCCCCTTGTTCAGGACGTAGCAGAGCAGGGCCACGGCGTACCCCCCGCAGGCCAGGGCCGTCCCGACCACGACGTCGTAGGTGATCCATATCCCCCACGGGTACAGGTCGTTCATCGCCGTGGTGGGGCCGAGCCCGACGATGAACCGCCAGACGAGGAGCAGCACGCCGACGAGGAAGAACGCGGCCGAGACGAGAAAGGTCCCGGTAAGGATGGGGCCCCCGACGGGGCGGGAGTGGGAGTTCATTTTTCTCCCTCCTCTTCTCTGGACTGCTTCTTCCGGTTGCGGTAGATCACCAGCCCCAGGGCGCCGTAGAGGACCACCGGGGCGACAAATCCCTGGTAGAGGGAGTGCTGCAGGGTTTCGGAGAGCTCCGGCACCGGCTGATCGCCGAGATCGGGCAGCCCCAGCTTCCCGAACGGGATCCCCGCCGCGGACAGGTAGAGCACCTGGGTCCCTCCCCCGTCCGTTTCCCCGTAGACTTTCGGGTAATAGCGGCCGGGCTCGGCGGCCAGGCGCTTCCTGGCGTCGGCCTTGAGGTCCTCGAGCTTGCCGAAGATCACGGCCTCCCGGGGGCAGGCCTCCACGCAGCCGGGGAGCTTCCCCTCGGCCAGGCGGTCGCGGCACAGCTCGCACTTGACGATCTTCGGGAAGGCGACGTTCCACTCGTACTTCGGCACGTTGAACGGGCACGCCATCATGCAGTAGCGGCAGCCGACGCACTTGCCGGGGTCGTAGGTCACCACCCCGTACTTGCCCTTCTGGAAGGCGCCGATCATGCAGACCGAGGCGCAGGCCGGGTCCACGCAATGCATGCATTGCGCTTTCATGTAGGAGACCTTGTCGCCCTCCCGGTACAGCTTGATCACGTTCTTCGTGGAGCTGGAAAGATCGTCCGGGGCGTCGTAGATCGCCCCCATCTTCGCGTCGGGTTCCGGAGGCAGCTTGTTGACCTCCTTGCATCTCACCATGCAGGCCTTGCAGCCGATGCACCGGGTCGCGTCGTACAGCATGCCGACGGCGTCCGCCGGGGGCTTTTTCCGCTCCCGGGCGATCGCCTTCGGAACCCCCGTCACGCCCGTCGCTGCCGCGGCCGCCAATCCCTTGAGCACGGTTCGCCGGGTAACGGACATGTCACTTTCCCTCCTCTTTCTCCTCCCCTTCCTCTTTCGCGGCATCTTTGCTCAGCTTCCTGGCCGCCACGACGCCCGCACCCGCAAGCGCTCCCGCCACGAGGCCGGCGACTCCCGTCGCCGTGGCGCTCACCCCGCCTTCACGGCTGTGAATCGGGGCGAACGTGTCGGGCGGGGTCGGGCGGTCGATCTCGACCGTCGTATGCAGCGGCACGCGGAACGCAACCGACTGTTCCGTGCAGCCGACGCAGGGGTGGCCGATGCCGACCGGCCAGGCTCCCACGACTTCGACGAAATGCTGCTGGGAGCAGCTGGCGAAGGTCTTCGGCCCCTTGCAGCCGGTTTTGTACAGGCAGTATCCCAGCCGATGGTTCGGGTCGCCGAACCGATCGACGAACCGCCCCGCGTCGAAGTGCGGGCGCCGGGGGCAATCCTCGTGGATCGTGCGCGCGTAAGCGAATTTGGGCCTGCCCAGGGCATCGAGTGCCGGCAGCGTCCCGAGGGTGGCGTACTGGAGGACGGTGCCGAGGAGGTTGTAGGGGTTGGGCGGACACCCCGGCAGCGTCACGATCGGCCTGCCCTTGAGGACCGGGGCGTAGTTCGCGCTTCTCAGGAACTGGGGGACCCCCGTCGCTCCGGTGGGATTCGGGTCGGCCGAAGGGACGCCCCCCCAGGAGGCGCAGGAGCCCATCGCGATGATCGCGCCCGCATCCGCGACGACTTCGGGCAGGATCTCCATGGCGGTCTTCCCGCCCACCTTGCAGTAGGCGCCGTTCTCCTTCGTCGGGATGGAGCCCTCGACGACGAGGACGTACTTCCCGGCGTTCTTTTTCATTGCGGCATGCAGGGCAGCTTCCGCCTGGGTCCCCGCGGCGGCGAAAAGGGTCTCATGGTAGTCCAGGGAGATCAGGTCCAGGATCAGTTCCGACACGGCGGGGTGGGACGTCCGCAGCAGGGATTCCGTGCATCCCGTGCACTCCTGGAAATGGAGCCAGATGACCGAGGGGCGGGCCTTGATCGCCGCGGCTTCCGCCATCCGTTCCATGGTCCACGCCGGCAGCCCGACCGCGGCCGCGGCGATGGAGCACACCCGAAGGAATTCGCGGCGGCTGACACCCCGTCTTTCCAGGCGCTTCAGTAAGGAATCGTTTTCCTCCTCCGGTGCCATCGGCGCGTACCTCCTCGTGGATTCTCGCAACGCTTCGCAACTGGAGATACTTCCGCAGCCGCCGGAGAGAAGACCCGTTCCCCGGCCGGCATTTCCATACCGTTCAAGGACACACCGCAGCCTGCTCTTCCCTGCACACTGTATACAGTATACAATTAGTTTCCGGGGAGTCAATCGAATCCGTGCCACGGGAAAGGAGCCCCGATGGAGCCGCGGCCCGACGTGCTCACGCTGAAGCGGATCTACGAGGCGGAGAGGCAGGCCGACCGGATCGTCCGCGATGCGGAAGCGGAAGCCGCCGAACTGCTCCGGAAGGCCGACGCGGAAGCCGCGGAGATCCTGGATGCCCGGCGGCAGCGGATCTCGCGCTGGCGCAGCGAGGCCCTCGAAGCGGCGGTATCCCGCATCGAGGGGGAAGCCGGCGGACTGCGGGAGCGCGAACGGGCCCTCGCGGAACAGCGGGCCCGGAAGCGCAGGGCCGGGATCGGCGGCACCGTGGAACGGCTGCTGGAAATGGTGCTCCCGTCTTGATCGTCGAAATGGTCAAGATCCGCATCCTGGGCCCCCGGCCCCTCCTTCCGGCGGTGGTCGGCCTGCTGCAGGATGCGGGCGACGTCCACATCGAGTCGAAGCCCCGGGACCTGCACGAGGTCGAGTCCGAGATCCCGGTGATCCGCCGCCATATCGTCACGGGCGACGCCCTGCGGATCCGCGAAATCCTCGAATCGGCGCTCGACAAGGTCCGGAAGCTCCTCCTGGTTCTCCCGGCCCCCCCGGGGGGGGGCGGCGAGGGAGCCGGAGAAGAGTTCGTTCCCCCGCCCGCGGGGGGGAACGAAGCCTCCCTCCGCGGCCATCTTGCCCAGCTGGACTCCGTCGCCCTGCGGGCGGAAACGAACCTGGGGGAACGGAAGCGCCTGGAAGACGAGCTCTCCCTGTTCTGCCGGTATCAGAAGGTCCTGGGCGCCCTCGCCCCGCTGATCGCGGTCGTCCGGGAAAGCCGCGACCTCGAGTGCACGGGGCTCCTGTTCCAGACACAGGATCGCGACGCGGCCCCCCTCCTGGAGCAGGCGCTCTCCCGGCTGACCGACGACCGTTACGAGATCCTCGATCGGGAGGTGGACAAGGAGACGCTTGCCGGGCTTCTCATCTTTCCCGCGGAGAAGGCATCGGAAGCCAAGGCCCTCCTCTGGGAAAAAAACATCGGGGAGCTTCGCCTTCCCTCCTCCGTGGCGGACAAGCCCGTTGGGGA
>JBLNFH010000156.1:0-2877 GCA_050263475.1 Deltaproteobacteria bacterium | reverse complement strand
ATCCGCGAGATGCGAAAGCACCTTGCGTGGTACAGCCGTGGGATACCGGGGGCGGCCGCGTTCCGCGCGGAACTCGTGAGGGTTTCCACCATCGACGAATTCCGGGCCGCCGTCGGGCGTTTCTTTTGAACGATCTCTTCCAGCACACGCTCGAATCGGTCAACATCGGCATCCTGGTGTTCGACCGCGCGGGAAAGCTCGTCTACATGAATCCCGCCGCCGAGGAGATCCTGCAGGGGTCCTCGCAAGCCCTGAAGGGGAAGCACTACCGGACCCTGTTCCGGGGAAGCCTCGCGGCCGCCCGCATCGCGCGGAAGGCGCTCTCGGAAAACGCGGCCGTGACCGGGTTCGACGTCGAGCTCCGGCTCCGCCACAGGGACACCGCCCTGCCCCCCCTTTCGGTCATCATCGGCGCATCCCCGCTGTATGGGCCCGGCAAGGGTCCCTGGGGCGCGGTGCTGTCGATCAAGCCGGCCGAGATCCTCACGATGGTGGAGCAGGAGGCGCAGGCGGCGCTCAGCGCCGAGGAGATGCAGATGCTGGCCTACGGGATCGCCCACGAGATCAAGAACCCCCTCGGGGGGATCCTCGGGGCGGGCCAGTGGATCCTCCGGGGGGGGGCCTCCGAGGAGGAGCGCAGCGAAGGGATCCGGCTCATCCTGAGGGAGGCGGAACGGATCAACGGGCTTGTGGAGAAAATGCTCGAGATGGGAAAATCCCCCCCCTCACCGCGCCCCTTCGCCCTGCTCCCCCTCCTGCGGCAGGCGGAAGATCTCCTGCGGGCGGAGATCCGCGCCCAGGGAAAGGAGATCGCGTTCGAGCAGCTCGTGGACCCGAGCCTCCCGGACGTCTCCGGCCACCCCGACACCATCTTCCAGGCGATCGTGAACATCCTCAAGAACGCCGTGGAAGCGATCGAACGGAAGGGAACGATCCGGATCGACGCCCGGATGAATTTCAATTACCGCTGGAGCCGGGGAAGGGGGCGCAAGCGTTCGTTTCTCGAGCTCACGATCGCGGACAACGGGCCGGGGATGTCCGAGGAGATCGTCCGCAAGGCCCTCCTCCCCTTCTACACCACGAAGCCCGGGGGAACCGGCCTGGGGCTGGTCATGGCGCGCCAGGCCGTCACCCGGCACGGGGGAAAGCTCGAAATAAAGTCCGTGCGGGGAACCGGCACGGCGGTTAAAATATCCCTTCCAGTCGATCCCGGGAAGAAGCCGCCGAGTTGAAACGAGTCCTGATCGCAGACGACGACGAGAGCATCCGCTGGGTCCTCCAGAAAACGGTGACCGGCATGGGATTCGCGGCCGATCTCGCCGAGGACGGGGAGAAGGCGCTCTCCCTGCTGTCGAAGCACGCCTATTCCGCGGCGTTCGTGGACATCCGGATGCCGGGAATGGAAGGCATCGAGGTCCTCGAGCGGGTCCAGGCGAGAGTCTCCCCGACGAGATTTTTCATCATGACGGCGGTCCGCCGGCCGGACGTCGCGGCCCGCTCCGCTCGCGCGGGCGCGGCCGAATTCATCACCAAGCCGTTCGACATCTCCCACGTCGAGAAGCTCCTCAAGGACGTCGAAAAGGAGTCCGCTTCCCGCGAGCGCCCGTTCCGCGCCGAGGACGCCGAGGAGTGGACGTCGGCACGGATCGTGGGGCGCAGCCGCGCCATCCTGGAAGTCTTCCAGAGCGCGGGGAAGGTGGCCGACTCCGACGCCACGGTCCTCCTGCTGGGAGATCGGGGCGTCGGCAAGGAGCTGGTGGCCCGCTGCATCCACGAACTGGGCCCTCCCGAGCGTCCCTTCGTCGCCGTCAACACCTCCGCCATCCCCCGGGAGCTGCAGGAGGCCGAGCTGTTCGGATACGAGAAGGGGGCCTTCACGGGAGCGGACGCATCCCGGGAGGGAAAGCTGGAAGCCGCCATGGGAGGGACGCTCTTCCTCGACGAGATCGGCGACACCCCCCTCGCGCTCCAGGCGAAGCTGCTGCGGATCCTCCAGGAGAGGGAATTCACTCGGCTGGGATCCAACCGTCCCGTGAAGTTCCGGGGGCGCGTGATCGCGGCGACCAACCGGGACCTGCGGCGCCTGGTGGCGGAGGGGAAGTTCCGGGAAGACCTCTTCGACCGGCTGAACGTCTTCCCCATCCGCGTTCCGTCGCTGTCCGAGCGGCGGGAGGACATCCCGCTGCTGGCCGATTACTTCCTCCAGAAATACGGCGCTCTCCTCTCCCGCCCCCCCCGCTCGTTCTCCCGGGAAGCGCTGGAGGAGCTCGCCGCGCACACCTGGAAGGGGAACGTCCGAGAGCTCGAGAACTTCGTCCAGCGGCTGGCCGTTCTGTCCGCCGGAAAGCTCCTGAGGCGGGAGGAAGTGGCGCGCGAGATCGCGAAGGCGGACGGGGCTCCCGACCTGGCCACCGCGCCCCTCGAGCAGGTGATCGAAGAGCGCGTCCGCGAGTTCGTTCGCAGGCTCGGGAGCGCGCTCGAGGACGAGGAAAACCTGCATGGCCTCTTCCTGCGCCAGACGGAAAGACCGCTGATCAAGGTGGTGCTAGAGGCCGTCGGAGGGAACCAGATCAAGACCGCGGGAATCCTGGGGATCAACCGGAATACGCTGCGGAAAAAACTCAAGGAGCTGTCCCTCCTTCCGAAGAAAGGCAAGGGGAAGCGCCGGTGAGCGCCCGGCAGGAAATCGACGCCTCCGGGCGCATCCGGGGGCTGTACGGAATCCTCGACCCTTCCGTGGTGATCCGCGCCGGGGGAGACTCCGAGGAACTGCTGGACCGGGCGCTCTCGGAAGCGCTGGCCGGGGGCTGCCGCCTGATCCAGTACAGGGACAAGGTTGCCTACCCGAGGCTGCTGCTTTCGAGGGCAAGGCGACTG
>JBLNFH010000155.1:0-4229 GCA_050263475.1 Deltaproteobacteria bacterium | reverse complement strand
CTCGCTGCCGATGGCGTGGCGCTTCACGATGTCCAACATGGCGATCGAGGCGGGCGCCAAGAACGGCATCTTTCCGTTCGACGAGACGACGCGGGCGTACGCGGAATCCCGGGCGAAGCGGAAATACGGGATCGTCGCCGCCGACAGGGACGCGCGCTACGCGGGGGAGCTGCACGTGGATCTTTCCGCGCTGGAGCCGCAGGTTGCGTTTCCCCACCTGCCGGAAAACACCAGGCCCCTGTCCCGGGTGGGCAACATCCCGATCGACCAGGTGGTCGTCGGGTCCTGCACGAACGGCCGGATCGAGGACCTGCGCAGCGCGGCGGCGGTCCTCGAGGGGCGGAAGGTGCACGACGGCGTGCGGATGCTGGTGTTCCCCGCGACCCAGGAGATCTACCTGCAGGCGATGCGCGAGGGGCTGATGGAGACGTTCGTGAATGCGGGCGCCGCCTTCTCCACCCCGACGTGCGGGCCCTGCCTCGGCGGGCACATGGGAATCCTCGCCAAGGGCGAGCGGGCAATCGCCACCACCAACCGGAACTTCGTGGGCCGGATGGGGCATCCCGAGAGCGAGGTGTACCTCGCCAACCCCGCCGTCGCCGCGGCCTCCGCGGTGCTGGGACGGATCGGCGGCCCCGACGAGCTCCCGTGACATCGGCGCCTCCGCTCGGCGGAACTGCCGCAGGAGGGGGGCGCAGTGAGGTAAAGCGCAGCCACAAAGTATCACGGGATGGCGAGCCACGAACGGAGTCCCCCTCCGAGGCAGTGCAGCCGAAGGGGAATCCGGCGGTACCGAATTCGCAGCCTACCGCGGTGATGGATGCCGCAAGGAAACCACGGAACGGAGCGTAGCGCATGGAGCACAAGGGCAAGGCCTGGAAGTACGGGGACGACGTCGACACCGACGTGATCATCCCGGCGCGGTACCTCAACACGAGCGACCCGGCGGAGCTCGCGAAGCACTGCATGGAGGACATCGACCGAAGCTACGCGTCGAAGGTCTCCCCCGGGGACTTCATCGTGGCGGGAAAGAACTTCGGCTGCGGCTCCTCGCGGGAGCACGCCCCGATCGCCATCAAGGCCTCCGGGGCGCGGGCGGTGATCGCGCGGTCCTTCGCGCGGATCTTCTATCGCAACTCGTTCAACATGGGGCTGCCCATCTTCGAGGCCCCGGACGCGGTCGACGCGATCGAGGCGGGGGACGTCCTGGCCCTCGACATGGAGCGGGGCACCCTGCGCAACGAAACGAAGCAGCAGCACTACCGGATCGCTCCCGTGCCGCCGTTCATGCGGGAGCTGGTCGCCGCGGGAGGGCTTCTGAACTACATCGCCGCCCGCAAGAAGGGAAAGTAGCGAAGATGCCGAAGATCTGCGTCTTCCCGGGAGACGGCATCGGCCCCGAGGTGGTGCGGGAGGGGCTCTCCGTCCTGCGGACGGTCGAAGAGGTTTCGGGCGGCCGCCGGTTGTTCGAGACGGAGGAGGAGCTCCTGGGAGGCGCTTCCTACGATGCCCACGGGATCCCGATGACGGACAAGGCGCTGGCGCTGGCCGCGGCATCGGACGCGGTGCTGCTGGGCGCGGTCGGGGGTCCGAAGTGGGACCCGCTGCCCTTCGAGGTGCGGCCGGAGCGGGCCCTGCTGGGGCTGCGCAAGAACCTGGGGCTGTTCGCGAACCTGCGCCCCGCGAAGGTGTTTACGCCCCTCCTGGACGCCTCGCCGCTGCGGCGGGAGCTCGTGGAAGGGATCGACCTGGTCGTCGTGCGGGAGCTGACCGGCGGGATCTACTTCGGCGAGCCGCGCGGCATCCGGATGGTGAACGGGGTCGAGGTGGGCATCAACACCGAGGTGTACACCCGCCCGGAAATCGAGCGGGTCGCCCGGGTGGCCTTCGACCTGGCCCGGAAGCGGAGCCGCAGGGTGACCTCCGTGGACAAGTCCAACGTGCTGGAATCCACCGAGCTGTGGCGCAGGATCGTGACCGAGGTCCGCAACCGGGAGTACGCGGACGTGGAGCTCTCCCACATGCTGGTGGACAACTGCGCCATGCAGCTGGTCCGGTGCCCGAAGCAGTTCGACGTCGTCGTCACGACGAACCTGTTCGGCGACATCCTCACGGACGAGGCCTCGATGATCACCGGGTCGATCGGGATGCTGCCGTCGGCTTCCCTGGGGGGAAAGGTGGGGCTCTACGAGCCGATCCACGGCAGCGCGCCGGACATCGCCGGGAAGGGAGTGGCCAACCCCCTGGCGACGATACTTTCGATCGCGATGATGCTAAAATATTCGTTTACGATGTCCGCCGAAGCCGCTCTGATCGAGGGGGCCGTGGAGCGCGTGCTGGCCGACGGATTCCGCACGGGGGACATCTTCCGGGAAGGCCCGGGCGTGCGCCGCGTGGGGACAAGGGAGATGGGCGAGAAGGTCCGGGGGGCGATCCGGAAACGGGCATAAGCGCGGAACAGCGCATCGTGGAAAAACACAAACAGAGAGGTGAAGCGATGAGCTCCAAGAGTTTCAACGTTGCGGTGGCCGGCGCGACCGGCGCCGTGGGGGAAGTGATGCTGCAGATCCTTGCGGAGCGAAACTTCCCGGTGAAGAACATCCGCCTGCTGGCGTCCGAGCGGTCGGTCGGCAAGCGGCTCGCGTTCCGCGGAGAGCAGGTCCCCGTCGAACTGCTCCAGAAGAACGCCTTCAAGGGGATCGACATCGCCCTGTTCTCGGCGGGCGCTTCCCGGAGCAGGGAGTTCGCCCCGGCCGCGTGGGAGTCCGGCGCGGTGGTGATCGACAACTCCTCCGCGTTCCGGATGGAACCGGACATCCCGCTGGTGGTCCCGGAAATCAACCCCCATGCGATCGCGCAGTTCCGGAACCGGGGGATCATCGCGAACCCGAATTGCACCACGATCATCACGATCATGCCCCTGAAGCCCCTGCACGACTACGGGAAGCTCAAGAGGGTGGTGGCCTCCTCCTACCAGGCCACCTCCGGCGCGGGCGCCAAGGCGATGGCGGAGCTGGTCTCCCAGACCAAGGCGTTCGCGAAGGGGGAGAAGATGGAGGTGGCGGCGTTCAAGCACCAGATCGCCTTCAACGTCATCCCGCACATCGACTCCTTCCTGGACAACGGCTATACCAAGGAAGAGATGAAGATGACGAACGAGGGGCGCAAGATCATGGAGATCCCCGACCTGCGCGTCACCTGCACCACGGTGCGCGTGCCGGTGCTCACCGCCCACTCGATCTCGGTGAACGCCCAGTTCGAGAAGAAGATCACCCGCGAGAAGGCGCGGGAGCTCCTCGCGAAGTTCCCCGGCTGCCAGGTGATGGACGACCCGGCCAGCAACGTCTACCCGATGCCGCTGCTGTGCGCCGGGAAGGACGACTGCTACATCGGCCGCATCCGGGAAGACGACAGCGCGGAGAACGCGCTCAACTTCTGGGTGTGCGGCGACCAGCTCCGCAAGGGGGCGGCGCTGAACGCCATACAGATCGGGGAGCTGCTCGTCAAGAACCACCTGGTGCCCGCGTAATCGGTTGCGGCGCATCAAGCTGACGCTGGCCTACGACGGGACCGCGTACCTGGGGTTCCAGGTACAGCCGAACGGGCCGACGGTCCAGTCGGTCGCGGAAGCGGCGCTGGGCCGACTCCTCCAGGAGAGCGTCAAGCTTCGGGCCGCGGGGCGCACCGACGCGGGGGTGCACGCGCGGGGGCAGGTGGTCGACTTCGCCGATTCGGGCATCCGGCCACTGGAAACGATCCTTCGGGGGGGGAACGCGCTGCTCCCCCCCGACATCCGCATCCTTGCCGCCGAGGAGGTTCCCCTCCCGTTCGACGCGCGGCGCCACGCCGGCTGGAAGGAGTACCGGTATTTCCTTTATCTGCATCCCGTCGCATCCCCCTTTTTATGCCGCCACGCCTGGCATATCGAAAAGCCCCTCGATCTCGGCGCGATCCGGGAAGGACTGGGCCACCTGGTGGGGGAGCACGACTTCACCTCCTTCCGCGGCCAGGGCTGCACGGCGAAGACCACCGTGCGGAAGATCTTACGGGCGGAGTCGGGGGAACTTGCCGGGGCGCTTCGATACATCTCCATCACCGGGAACGGCTTCCTGCGGCACATGGTGCGCAACCTCGTCGGGACGCTGGTGGACGTAGGGAAGGGTAAATATCCTCCCGAACGGGTTCTGGAATTGCTCTCCCTGAGGAACCGGTCGGAGGCGGGGCCCACC
>JBLNFH010000154.1:0-5648 GCA_050263475.1 Deltaproteobacteria bacterium | reverse complement strand
TCCGTTCCGCTTCCGGCCGCGCCCGTGGAGATCCTTTTCCCCTTCAGGTCGCTCATCTTCTCGATCCCCTTGCCTTGGACGGTCACGACCTGGGTCTTGTTGGCGTAGAGAACGGCGATGGCGCGCAACGGTACCTTCCCGTTGAATTTTCCCGTGCCGTTGTAGCCCTCCCAGGCGCTGTCCGCCATGGTGAAGGCGATGTCCCCCTTGCCGGCGCCGACAAGTTTCAGGTTGTCGATCGAGGCGCTCGTCACCTCCGCGGTGGCTACGACGCCCGGCAGATACTTGGAGAGCACGTTCGCGACGGCCCCGCCCAGGGGGTAGTACACTCCGCCCGTCCCGCCGGTGACGACGGACAGCCGCGTCCTTTCTTCCGCCTGGACGGAGAGGGCGATCAAGGCCAGAGCAAACGTGATCAGAACGGTACGCTTCATGAAACTCCTCCTTGTCCCCTTGGGAACCGGTAGATTGTAAAACACGATTATGATATCCGAAGCCGGCCCGGAAAACGATCGGGAAAGGCGGGATTCCTATTCAAGGCCGAGTCGTTCCTTCAGCACGGTCGCGGTATGCTCTCCCAGTCGGGGCGGCGGGAGCCGGTACTCCACCGGCGTCCCCGAGAACTTCATAGGGGATCCGATCAGCCGGACCTTCCCGGCCGCGGGATGCTCCATCTCGATGACCATTTCCCGGGCTGCGGTGTTCGGATCGGCAAAAACCCTGTCCACGGTGTTGATCGGCCCGGCGGGGATCCCTTCCTTCCACAGGTGTTCGATCCAGAAGGAGCTGTCGCGGCGCAGGAAGATCTTCTCCAGGAGAGGGATCAGGTCACCCCGGTTTTTCACCCGGTCCGGATTGGTCGCAAACCGGCTGTCCGTGGCCAGCTCCCGGGCACCGGCTATTTCGCAGAACTTCCGCCACTGGCCGTCGTTCCCGATCCCGACCGCGATGTGGCGGTCTTTCGCCAGGAACACCTGGTAGGGGACGATGTTCGCGTGGGCGTTCCCGTAGCGGCCGCAGACCTCTCCGGAAACCAGGTAGTTGCTCCCCACGTTGGCGAGCCAGGAGATCGCAGCGTCCATGAGCGAAAGGTCGATGCGCTGCCCCAGGCCGCTTCTGTCCCGTTCCCGGAGCGCCGCCAGGATCGCGACGGCGGCGTACAGGCCGGTCGTCAGGTCCACGGTCGCCACGCCGAGCTTCATCGGCTCCCCGCCGCTCTCCCCCGTGATGCTCATCAGCCCGCTCATCGCCTGGATGATGAAGTCGTACCCCGGGACTTCGCGGTAGGGCCCCGTCTGTCCGTATCCCGAGATGCTGCAGTAGACGATCCGCGGATTCGTCTTTTTCAGCTCCTCGTACCCCAATCCCATCTTCGCGGCGGCGCCGACGCGGAAGTTCTCGATGAAGACGTCGCTCGTTGCGGCGAGATCCCGCGCGGTCGCCGCGCCGGCCTTCGTCTTCAGGTCCAGCGCGACGCTTCTCTTGTTCCGGTTGACGCAGAGGTAGTAGGCCGATTCGCCGGCGGCGAACGGGGGCCCCCATTCCCGCGTATCGTCTCCCGCCTCCGGCCTCTCCACCTTGATCACATCGGCCCCGAGATCGCCCAGGATCATCGTGCAGAAGGGCCCTGCGAGAACCCTCGAAAGGTCGAGCACCCGAATCCCGCACAGCGGCCCGCTCATGGTGGCCTCCTCTTCCCGGCTCCCCGCCGACCCCCCCTGTTCAAAGCGCCAGCGGTCGGGTCAGGTCCACGCCCGGAAGCGTTCGGTCCAGGAGCGCCCGCAGTTGTACCGCCGCCGCGGGATCCAGGCCGGGGCCGGGATGCCGTACCCGCCCGCTCGCGATCAGTCCCCGCATCCGGAGGATCTCCTTCCTGACGGCTACCCCCGGCTGCTGCTCGAATACGATCAACGGAAGGAACCGCCGGTAGAGATCCCATGCATCGCCCATCCGGTTTTCCCGCACGGCCTTCACAAGGGCGATCAGGACTTCGGGAAAGGCGAAGCCGGTCATGAAGCCGCTGCTGCCGCATTCGAGGTCGAACAGGCCGTAGAGGGCGCCCAGGCCCGTCAGGATGGGCACCCTGAAATCCGTCATCCCCCGGTTCAACGCGGCGATTCTCGTCGGGGTCGGGGGGGCCTCCTCCTTGATGCACGCGACCCCCGGGATCTCCTTTACGATCCGGAGCAAAAGTTCGACGGGCATGTGGACTTCCGTGGAGGCGGGATGGTCCTGGACGACGACCGGGATGGAAATCCCCTGTACCGCCTGCCGGAAGTACTCGAAGACGCGTTCCCCGCTCGGCACCGGTTCCCGCGACGGCGTCACCATCACGCCTCCCGCACCGAGCGATTCGGCCATCCGGCTCAGGGTTCCCGTCGCCATCGTTCCCTTGTGGCTCGTCCCGACGATTACCGGGATGCGCCCCCCCGCCGCGGCCACCGCGGTCTGGATCAGCTGTTCCCGCTCGATGTCGACCAGCCGGCCGGATTCGCCGAGGACGCCGAGAATGGTTACGCCGTCGACCCCGATATCCGCCATGAAACGGACGATCCGCCCGAACGATTCCAGGTCGAGGTGCTCCCGGTCGTCGAACGGCGTCGCAAGAATCGGGTAAACCCCATGAAAATACCCCTGGAGCGTCATGAGCGACCTCCTCCGGGCGGCGGTCTCTCCCCGTGGTCTTTCCCGGGCATTATGAAACGCAAATCCCTTGCAAACAACCCCGTTTTGGGGAGCGATGGGGAACCCCGCGGGGGTTCGAATCCCCCCGCAACCCGATCCCTGTGGCCATACCTGCAGGAAACGGCTATACTTCCATATAAGGGGATGTGGATATAGAAAACCGACGATATGTACCATGGCAAGGGAACCGCAACGACTTCGTTTGCGGTAGGAGGCTGCCATGGAAACACCGCGTGGCACCGCACTGACGGCTATCTTCCTCGCGATTCTCTTCTGCCTCCTCGCAGCGCCGGCCCTGTCGGCCGGTGCCGGGCTTGAGGACGAAACCACCCCATCCACTGCTGTTGCGCGGCTGAAGATCGCCAAGGGGACGGCCTGGGTCCGGCCGGCCGATTCCGGTGAATGGGAGGAATATTCCCACAATTCACCCGTGGTGGAGCGCTCGCGGGTGAGCATCCCGATGGGTTCCGAAGCGGAGGTCCAGTTCCGGGGAAGCCAGTTTCTCCTCCTCCAGGGAGGGGCCGAGGTGGATGTGCGTCAACTCGGCGAGCGGAAGGTCTCCTTCCGGGTCCGGTCCGGCCAGGTGTCCTTTTCCCTGTCAAAGGAGGATTTCGCCCCCGTGGCGGTAAAGCTCCCCGGGAGCCGGGAGGTCTTGCTGGACACCCCGGGACTGTACTGGCTGACCGTCGATGGCGAGGCGACGAAGCTGAACGTGCGGCACGGGGAGGGGACCGTCTCCGGGAAGGATGCGCTGCCCGTGACCGTGAAGGCGGGAGAGGAAGCGTCCATCGACAAGGAAGTCCGGGTGAACCGTGCCGGACCTCCGGATCCTAATCCGCCTCCAGAATCGACGCTGACCGAGGAGGAGCGGAAGGCGGGGCTACCCCCTTCGGCGGCCACCGAGCTTCGGGAGTATGGAGAGTGGGTGTGGACATCGGATTACGGATACGTCTGGCGGCCCTACGTCGCGGACGGATGGGCTCCGTATTATTACGGCCGCTGGACCTGGGTGTACCCGTATGGCTGGAACTGGGTCGGCTACGAACCCTGGGGCTGGTGGCCTTACCACTATGGGTGGTGGGTTTCCTTCGCCGCGTACGGCTGGGTCTGGGCCCCGTGCAACGCATTCTATTCCGGGGGATATTATCACCACGGTTACCCGTATACCTACCGCTACGGACATTACTACCCCGCCAACGTGCGCTTCGTGAACGACGGACGCCATATCCGGTGGGTACCGTCCCAACCAGGACATCGGACAACCCGCACGACCACCTTTGCCCGCAGCGACACACGTCTCACTCGGTGGGCCCCTCAGATGCCGGGAGGCACGGTCACGTCACGGGGAGGAGGGGGACGGCCGTCTGCCGCAGGAGGAAATGCCGCCGCCGGCGTGAGAGCGAAAACCGGCGGGTCGGCGGGATCGCAGCGGATGGACCGCAGCGTCGCCGGGTATTCGTCCGCCCAGTCAAGACCGCATCCCTTCCCTGAAGGCGGCGGACGGGTTTCCGCCGTCCCGCGGGGAGCCGGCACCCCCCGCAGCTACGGGAGCGGCAGAGGATACGCCGCCCCCTCGACACGGGGCTACGGCGCAACGCCGAGGGGCTACGAGTCGGCTCCGCGCGGATCCTTTAATTCCGGATACCGTGGCATGGGGGGAGCAGTCCGATCCTTCGAGGGGAGCGGCTCGCGCGGGTACCACGGCGGCTCCGGCGGCAGCAGTGGCGGATGGAGCGGCAGGAGCCAGGGCGGCGGGTTCGGCGGCGGCAGCGGCGGCCGAAGCCAGGGCGGCGGATTCGGCGGCGGGGCGAGGCATCGATAAGGTTCCAGCGATCGCTCGAGGAGGGTCAATGGATGTTGGCCGGGATGTTACACGCACGACACTGGGTGTGCTCCTCATCGGCACGCTCATTGTCGCCAGCATCTGGATTCTCCTGCCTTTACTTACTTCCATCCTCTGGGCAACCACGATCGTCGTGACCACGTGGCCGGTCATGGTGAGATTCCAGGGGTGGCTTCGCGGCAAACGCTGGCTAGCCGTAACCATGATGACCGTTCTGCTCCTGCTGGTCTTTATCGTTCCCGTTTCGCTGGCCGTCTCCACCATCGTCGCCAAGGTGGGCGACATCGAGGCCTTGCGCAGGTCACTGGCGACATTTACCATCCCCCCCCCGCCAGCCTGGCTCGACCGTTTTCCGATGGCCGGGCCGAAAATCGAGGCCGCCTGGGAGCAGTATGCGGCCCTCTCCCGGGAGGAACTCTCTGCGCGGCTGACGCCCTACGCGGGAACCGCCTTGCGCTGGTTTGCGGCACAGGCAGGCAGCATGATCGTGATGTTCCTCCAGTTCCTTCTGACCGTGATCATCTCCGCGATCCTCTATGCCAAGGGCGAAGCGGCGGCCTCGGGGGTCCGCAGTTTCGCGCGGCGCCTCGCCGGGCAGCCGGGAGAGGATGCGGTCAACCTGTCCGCAAAGGCGATACGGGGCGTGGCGCTCGGGATCGTCGTGACGGCGATGATCCAGACGTCCATCGGAGGCATCGGCGTCTTCATCGCCGGGGTGCCGCTCGCGGGGATACTGACGGCGGTGATGTTCATCCTCTGCCTGGCGCAGGTCGGTCCGGCTCTCGTTCTGATTCCCGCGGTGATCTGGCTCTACTCGCAGGGCAGTGCGATGTGGGGGACCATCCTGATCGTCGTGACGGTCCTTGCCCTCACCATCGACAACGTGGTTCGTCCCTTTCTCATCGGGAAGGGGGCGGGCCTGCCGTTGATCCTGGTCATTGCGGGGGTTATTGGGGGCCTCGTCGCATTAGGTGTCATCGGTCTTTTCATCGGACCGGTGGTCCTTGCCGTCTCCTACACCCTGCTCGAGACCTGGGTGCTGGGCGGCGAGCCCGGGAAAGAGGCTGGCGAGGGCGGCTGAAGACGACTCCAGGGAGCGGCTTTCCCTATGCTTGCGGGC
>JBLNFH010000153.1:0-5358 GCA_050263475.1 Deltaproteobacteria bacterium | reverse complement strand
CATCAGCGCCGTCCGTGCCGCTCCCGCACCCGCCGCCATATCCGCAAGCAGCGGCCCCGTCCCTTTCCCGTCCGGCGACGCCGTCAGCAGATCGCCCAGGGTGGCGACGCGGTCGCGGACCAGGATGCTCTCGATCGACTCCGAATCGCCGGGGAGCCACTGCCCCTGCCTCTCCATGTCCTGGTATCCCGGAAGCGCCAGGCGGATCCGCACCGGTCGGGAGACGGGGACCTTGAACCGGCCGGGGGTCGTTCCGGCACGATTCCCGTCGAGGGACACCGAAGCGCCTGGAGGGATGGATTGGACCAGCAGGTCGGCCTCCGGCGGAGGCCGTTCTCCCGCCCGTTTCCACGCCTCGCGGAACGCGGGCGAGAACAGCCCGGGGTCGGGGGAAAAGTCCGGCTGCAGGACCCTGGAACGGGCGAACATCTCCTCCGCCTTGCCGCGGTCCCCCTCCCAGAGCTTCAACAGCCCCCGGCGGAGGAAGATTTCCGCGAAAAACGGGCGCGTGGCCTCGGTGAGCCGGAACCTTCGCGCTTCCCCTTCCGCCTCCGCCAGCAGGGCGGCGGCCTCCCGTGTCTCCATCCGTTCCATCCGGCGATGCACCTCCGCCATCCTGGCGGAGATCCGCTCCAGGGAAGCGTCATCGGCTTCCGGGAAAAGATCTTTCCCTTGCGACTCCTGCACCGCCGCGGGGGGCGACACCCATCGGACCTCCAGCTCCCGGAGGAGGAGGTCCGGGATCGGAGACATCCGCTCCCTCGCGGAGCTCTCGGATACGGAAGGGGCGAAATATTTCAGCAGGAGGCACGGCTCGGCCGCGGCGGCGGGAGCCGCGACGGCCGCCGTCCCCACCCCCTCGAGCGTCAGGGCGGAGCACAGGAGAAGGGCCAGCCCCCTACGCCCGCTTGACGTAAATCTCATCCGTGATATCCCGGTCCACCGCGATGGTGGTCTCGCCGATCTGAAGGACGTAGGACGGCTTCCGCTGGAGGAGGCGCAGACGGCTCCCCGGAACGATCCCGAGGGAGCTGAGCTTCTCCAGCCGCTTCCTGGACTTGGGGGTGATGAACACGATGCGCACGGAATCCCCAAGCCCCGCTTCGGACAGCCGGGTGACCAGCGGCTGGATTTCGGTGCGGATCCGGTCGCAGCACTCCCCCCGGGGGATGGACCTTCCGTGGGGGCAGACGGGAGGATGCCCCAGGAAGGAGCACACGCTGTCGGTGACCGGGGTGGTCAGGATGTGCTCGAACTTGCAGGCGCTGCTCTCCATCTGCAGGGGGTCGAGGTCGAACAGGTTCTGGAGGAGGACCTCCGCGAGCCGGTGCCGCCGGATGATCCCCCGCGCGCGCTCCTCCCCGGCGCGCGTCAGCCGCAGCTCGTCGCCCGACGTTTCCACGAGCCCGGCGGCAACGAGCTCCTCGAGGATCCCCTCGGGGCGATCCTCCTCCGAACGCTCCATGAGCCGCGGCCGGGAGGGGCTGCCCTCCTCGCGCAGCGTCCAGATCAGCTCCAGGATCTCGTCCTGTGCGTCATCGTTCATCGACGAGCTCCTCTCGGGAACAGCGATTTGATGAAGTTCACCACCTTGGACTCCGGGACGGGAAACGAATAATGGCATCGCGGACAGCACAGGAGGGAGCAGTTCTTGCCCATCGGACAGCCGGTCCGGCACCCCTTGTCTTCGGAGTCCATTTCATATTGGCAAAGTGGGCAGCGTATTTTCAAGGGTCCTCTCGCCTCAGAAGGAGATCCCCATCCTGCGGGCGGCGAAATTCACGAGTGCGCCGACCAGGAGCGCGAACGGGAAGATGAACAGCGCCATCCCCGCGGCCACCTTCGCCCCCTGCTCCTTCACGATGACGAGCAGGTTGGCCAGGCAGGGGATGAACAGCGTGATCGTGACGAGGCTCACCAGCACCTGCAGGTTCGTGAGGAGGCCGCCCCGGGCCATGTTGAACAGCCCCGCCGCCCCGTAATCCCGCCGGAGGAAGCCGATCAGGAACGCCTCGGCGGTCTTCGGGGGCAGGTCCAGGGCCCCGACGATGAGAGGCTCCATCGCCTTCTGGAGCGAGAGGAGCCACCCCAGCCGGTCGGCTGCGAAGAGGATGAAGGTTCCGAGGAGAAACAGCGGGACCGCCTCGCGCAGGTACCATTCGATCCGGGCCATCGTCTTGACGGCGAGGTTGCCCAGCTGCGGAAGGCGGATGGGGGGGATCTCCAGGATGAAATCGGAGGTCTCTCCCGGGATCACCTTGGACGCCAGGTACCCCACCACGAGGATGACGGCCGCCAGGATCGCAAGCCACGTCACGGTGGCCGCCGCCCCCACCTTTCCCAGCATTCCCAGGATGACCCCCAGCTGGGCGGAGCACGGAATTCCCAGGGCGAGCAGCAGCGTGACGATCACGCGCTCCTTCCGCGTCTCCAGGATCCTCGTGGTCAGCGTCGCCATGGTGTCGCAGCCCAGCCCGAGGATCATCGGAAGCACGGCCTTCCCGTTGCACCCGATCTTCTTGAAGATGCGGTCCACCATCACCGCCAGCCGGGGCAGGTACCCGGAATCCTCGAGGATGCCGAACCCCAGGAAGAACGTTCCCACGATCGGGAGCACGATGGCGATGGCGTAGGACAGCGCCATCGAGATCATCCCGTACGGCCCCACCAGGAAGTCCCGCAGGATCCCCCACGGGATCGTCCGCTCCGCAAGCCAGGCGGCGGCAGGCACGATCCCCTTCCCGAAGACGCTTCCCTCCAGGAGATCGACCAGGACCTTGGCCCCGAACACGCCGACGAATTCGTACGCCAGGAACAGGACCGCGAAGAGGATCGGCACGCCGTAGACGGGGTCCATCGCATACCGCCCGAACGCCTGGGGCCAGTCGGTCCTCCTTGCCGTGGCGGGCTCTTCCCCCAGCCCGTCGAGGAGGGAGTCGATCCACTGCAGGCGGACCTGGTTGACCCGGTACGCGATCTCCTCCCCCACCTCCTCCACCAGGCGATGCCGGACCTCGTTCATCTCCCGGATCCGGTCGGCGCGCACGTTTTCGGCCAGCCAGGGGGTCAGGGAATCGTCCCCGCACAGGAGCATGAGGGCGAGGGCCCGTTTCCCCAGGGGAGCGGAATTCGGCAGCAGATCCCCCATCCGTGCGATGGCGGCCTCGATCCGGTCCCCGTAGCTCACGACGACGCTCGGCGGAAGGGAACGCTCGACCAGCCCCATGAGCCGGTCGATCCCCTTCTTCCTGACGGCGACGGTGGGGATCGCCGGCACCCCGATCCGTCGCTCCAGCTCCTCGAGCCGGGGCATCACCCCGCGGTCCCGGGCTTCGTCGGCCATGTTCACGGCGAGCACGAGGGGAACCGCCATCTCGGCGAGCTGCAAGGTGATCATCAGGGAGCGGCGCATGTTCTTCGCATCGCACACCTGGATGATCCGGGCCCCGGGCTCTGCCAGAAGGATGTCGCGGGTGACCCGCTCGTCCTCGGACATGGGAAGGAGCGAATAGACGCCGGGCGTGTCGATGACCTCGACGGTGCCCCCTTTCGCCTGCGCCTCCCCGCGTGTGATCTCGACCGTCGTCCCCGGGTAGTTCGATACGGTCACGTACCGCCCGGTCAGGTACCCGAAGACGACGCTCTTCCCCACGTTGGGGTTGCCCACCAGGACGACCTTGTCGGGGCGTTGACGGACGGAAGCTGCTGCTTCGAACCGCGTCATTCCTCTCCCTTCCCCGATGCCGGCGAGGCGCACCGGCCGCACACCCCGTAGATCGCGAGCCGGTGCATGGTGGGAGAAAACCCGCGTTCCCGCGCCACCTCCTCCTGGAGGGACTCGATCCTCGGCTCCTCGAACTCCGAGACGCTTCCGCACTCGGTGCAGACCAGGTGGTCGTGGTGGGCCGTGAGGCTGCTCTCGTACCGCTTCACCCCTTCCCCGAAATCGAGCTCCTTGACGTATCCGAGCCGGGAAAGGAGCTTGAGCGTCCGATACACCGTCGCGGAGCCGATGTTCCGGTTTCGCGCCCGGACTTTGCGCGCCAGTTCGTCGACGGTCAGGTGCCGCCCCGACCGGAAAAAAATTTCCATGATCTGAGCGCGGCTCTTGCTTCGTTTGCCGCCTTCGGCCGCGATTTCCGCGTCGATCCTTCGCAAAAGTCGATCCAAGGGGAAGGGGGGATCTCCATGTTGAATATGAAATTCATTCTCATGATATAGACGTATCCCGCGAACGTCAATGCTTAATCGCGTGTCCCTCGATGCGCCTTGACGTTTCGAACCGGCGGGGGTAACTTTAGGGAATAGATGAACTTCGTATACCTATCCCCTCATTTTCCCCCGAACTATTACCGGTTTTGCGTTCAGCTTCACCAGCTGGGAGCCACCGTGCTCGGACTTGCCGATTCCCCATACGATTCGCTGCGCCCCGAACTCAAGGAAGCCTTGAACGAGTATTACCGGGTGGACGACATGCACCGGTACGACCAGCTGCTTCGGGGCTGCGGGTATTTCACGCACCGGTACGGCAAGCTCGACCGCATCGACTCGCACAACGAATATTGGCTGGAGACGGAGGCGCGCCTTCGCACGGATTTCAACATGTACGGGATCCGAAGCGGGGAGATCGCCGCCGTCAAATCGAAGACCCTCATGAAAGCCAGGTTTCGCGATGCCGGGGTGGCCGTGGCGCGCGGTGCGGTCGCGCGCACGCTGGAGGAAGGAAAGAGGGTCGTCGCGGAGACCGGCTATCCCATCGTCGCCAAACCCGACATCGGGGTCGGCGCCATCGCCACGTACAAGATCTCCGGCGCGGAGGAGCTCGAGCGGTTCTTTGCGGGGAAACCCCCGGTCGATTACATCCTGGAGGAGTTCATCGACGGCCGGATCCTCTCGTTCGACGGGCTTGCGGACCGCGGCGGCAACCCGGTTTTTTATACCGCCCACGCGTACAGCCAGGGCGTCATGGAAGCGGTCAACAACGACGACCACCTCTTCTACTACTCCTTCCGGGAGATCCCCGCCGACCTGGAGGCGGCCGGCCGGGCCGTGCTGAAGGCGTTCGACGTCCGGGAGCGCTTCTTCCACTTCGAGTTCTTCCGCACGAACCGGGACGGGCGGATCGTCGCCCTGGAGGTCAACCTCCGCCCTCCCGGCGGCCTGACGACCGACATGTTCAACTACGCGAACGACATCGACATCTATCGCCAGTGGGCCAGCGTCGTGGTGCGCAACGAGTTCACCGCGAGCGTCCGCCGCCCGTATCATTGCGGCTATATCGGCAGGAAGCGCGGCAAGCGGTACGTCCACGGCCACGATGCCATTATGGCCGCATTCGGGAGATGCATCGTGCACCAC
>JBLNFH010000152.1:0-7904 GCA_050263475.1 Deltaproteobacteria bacterium | reverse complement strand
CGAGGGAAGGTGGTTCCGCGCGAGGGCCTACAACGGGCCGTGGGTGCTGGTCGGGCCGCGGTACGTGCCGGTAGAGATCGTCCGGGTACCGGGGGACTACCGCAACCGGTACGCCCATGAGACGCACGTCCCTTACGGTCAATTGAAGAAACACTGGGAGCACCGGGAATACGAGAAGAGAAAGCACCTGGGCGAGTGGAAGGAAGGCAAGAGGGAACGGAAGGAAGAGAAGCGGGAGTGGAAGGAAGAACGGAAGGAGCAGAAGAAGGAGAACAAGAAGCGCGGCCACGGCAGGTAACGGGGCACTCCCGCAGCTGCCGGACGGGGATTCGGCGGCGGAATCGAGGAAGTGCTTCAGACGAGCGCCTGGAGCACCTCGTTGGAAACGAACAGCAGGTTCGCCGGCAGGAGGATCCGGGAGCCCTCCTCCCTGAGCTTCCCGGCGCGCAGCAGGGATTCCACCGCCCTCCCCACGGCTTCCGGCGGCGGACCGATCCGCGTTTCCGTCTCCTGGATATCGATCCCGTCCAGCAGCCGCAGCCCCGCGATGAGCGATTCCTTCCACGCGTCCTCCCGGCTGCAGGCGTGCGTCTCCTCCCACGGAAGACGGCCCTCCGCGATCCGGCGGCGGTACTCCGCCAGCGACGCGGGGTTGGTCGTCCTCCTGCCGAAGGGGCGTTCGCCGGGAGGAAAGAGCAGGCCGTGGGCGGAGGGGCCGAGGCCCAGGTAGCCCTCCCGCCGCCAGTACTTGAGGTTGTGCCGGCACTCGGCGCCGGGGCGGGCGAAGTTCGAGATTTCGTACTGCCGGTATCCGGCGCGCGAAAGGGAAACGCGCGTTTCCTCGTACATGTCCGCAACCGTTTCGTCCTCCGGCATCCGGAGCTCCCCCCGCTCGATCGCCCGGTGGATCGGGGTGCCGCGCTCCGGGGCGAGCGCGTAGGCCGACACGTGCGCCGGCAGGAAGGTGACGGTCCGGTCCAGGTCGGCCGTCCAGTCGGACCGCTGCTGTCCCGGGACGCCGAAGATCAGGTCCATCCCGATCGAGGAGAACCCCGCGCGGCGCGCATCCCGGTGCGCCGCCCGCACCTCCTCGACGCCGTGGATCCGCCCCAGGGTCGCAAGCGTCCGCGGGGCGAACGATTGCACGCCGAT
Source organism: Deltaproteobacteria bacterium (assembly GCA_050263475.1). GTDB lineage: Bacteria > Desulfobacterota > Deferrimicrobia > Deferrimicrobiales > Deferrimicrobiaceae > FEB-35. Next base: position 6,752 of record JBLNFH010000152.1, on the reverse strand, counting down.
GCTGACGCGGTTGAACCCCCCTTCCCGCAGCCTGAGGAAATCCTCCGCGGAGGCCGTGCCCGGGTTGGCCTCCGTCGTCACTTCGGCGTTCCCGTCGATCGGAAACCGTTCCCGCAGTGCGGAGAGGAGCCCGCACAGCGCATCCGCGCCGAGCACCGTCGGGGTCCCGCCGCCGAAGAAGACGGTGTCCGCCGGGGCGGCCGCCGCTTCGGGGACCTCCCGGGCGAACAGGTCCATCTCCCGGGTGAGCAGCCCGAGGAATTCGCCGATCGCCGCCTTGTCCCCTGCTACCGAATAAAAATCGCAGTACGCGCACTTCCGCACGCAGAACGGTATGTGCACATAGATCCCGCGCATCCTCCCATTCTCCGCCAGCGGGACGGATACGACAACCGGCGCGTTCCCGGGTATTCGCCTGCTTCCTCGCGGGAGACCGCCCTCAACGGAAGGCGCCTCGCTATCCGACTGCGCCGGCGGAGCCACTTGATGCGTCATCCGGCGCAGAAAGGAAACGCGATCCGCCGATACGTGCCCTACATGGAAGGCGCTGCCGATGGGGGGTGCGGCGCAGCGGATCGCCGAGGCGGAACCGCTGGAGGCCCCCATTCCTGGTTACTGAGCACTTGGCGAATCGGCCGGGGAGAACGAAGAGCGAGAAAGGAACCGGAGAGCACGTGGTGTCGTATGCAGGGGAGCCGAAGGCGATAGCGAGCACGGACCCCCCGGAGGCAAGCGCCTTCCTTTACTAGCGTGTACCACTGCCCGCGGCCCTATTGACACCGGCGGCCCGCTGCGGTATGTGTATCTGATACTGAATGACCGTTCAGTATTTCGCGCGCGTGTCTCCATCTATCCCAGGAGGTGGGAGCCTATGTTTCCGAAGATCCGCCGGGTGGCCGTGCTCGGGGCGGGGGTGATGGGATCCGGGATCGCCGCGCACCTCGCCAACGCAGGGGTCCCCTGCCTCATGCTCGACATCGTTCCTCCCCGGCTCGCCGAGGAAGACGCGAAGAAGGGGATCACGGAAATAAGCCCCGCCTTCCGCAACCGTTTCGCGGCGAAGGGGCTCGAATCCATCCGGAAAAGCCGCCCCGCGCTGCTGTACACGCAGAAAGACCTGGGGCTCATCTCCATCGGCAACTTCGAGGACGACCTCGAGCGGGCGTGCGCGTGCGACTGGATCATCGAGGTGGTCACCGAGAACCTCGAGATCAAGCGGGCCCTCTACGACCGGATCGAGAAGCTCTGGAAGCCGGGGACGGTCGTCACCTCCAATACCTCCGGCATCGCCATCTCCCAGATGATGGAAGGGCGCGGGGGGGATTTCCGGCGCCACTTCCTGGTGACCCATTTCTTCAATCCCGTCCGGTACATGAAACTCCTGGAGCTGGTCGCCGGGAACGACACCGACCCGGAGATCCTGCGCGGCATGGCGGAATTCGGCGAGCGGAGGCTCGGGAAGGGGATCGTCTACGGCAAGGACACGCCCAACTTCATCGGGAACCGGATCGGCGTCTTCGCGATGATGCGCGCGATGCACTCGATGCTCGAAGACGGGCTCTCCATCGAGGAGGTCGACAAGATCCTGGGGCCCGCCATGGGCCGGCCCAAGTCCGCCGCGTTCGGAACGGCCGACATCGTGGGGCTGGATACCCTCCTGCACGTTTCCGACAACGTCTACCGGAACCTGCCCGACGACCCTGCGCGCGAAACGTTCCAGCCTCCTCCCTTCGTGAGCGAGATGGTCAGGCGCGGGTGGCTCGGGCGCAAGGCCAAAAGCGGGTTTTTCAAGGTGGAGGGGAAGGGCGACGCGAAGAAGACGCTCGTCCTCGATTACCAGGCGATGGACTACCGGCCCACGACCAAGGTGAGCTTCCCCTCCCTGGACGCGGCCAAGGGCGAGGAGGACATGGGCGCCCGGATCCGGAAGGTGGTCGCGGGCGAGGACAAGGCCGGGGCCTACGCCTGGAAGGTCCTCTCCGAGACGCTGCTCTACTCGGCGAAGCGGGTCCCCGAGATCTCCGACGACATCGTGAACGTCGACAACGCGGTCCGGTGGGGGTTCAACTGGACGCTGGGCCCCTTCGAGACCTGGGACGCGATCGGGGTTCCCGAGTCCGTCGGACGGATGAAAAAGGAAGGGAAGGCGATCCCGGAAAACGTCGAGAAGATGCTGGCGGCGGGAAACGTCTCCTTCTACCGCAGCCGCGACGGCGTCCGGGAGTATCTCGACTTTGCATCCGGGGCCTACCGGCCGGTCCCCGTCTCGCCGGACGTCATCTTCCTGCCGGCGCTCGCCGAGCGGAACCGGGTGGTCAAGCGCAACCCGGGCGCCACGCTCTACGACATCGGGGACGGCGTGCTGTGCCTCGAGTTCCACACGAAGATGAACGCGATCGACGCCGACATCGTGACGATGATGAACGAGGGGGTTGCCCTGGCGGAGAAGGAATTCGCCGGGATGGTGATCGGCAACCACGCGGAGAATTTCTGCGTCGGCGCGAACCTGATGCTCGTCTTCCTGGAAGCCCAGAACAGGAACTTCGACAACATCGAGAGGATGACCCGCGAATTCCAGAACGCCTGCATGCGGCTGCGCTATTCGGAAAAGCCGGTCGTGGCGGCCCCCGCGGGGATGGCGCTGGGCGGAGGCGCCGAGATCTGCATGGGCGCCGACCGGATCCGCGCCGCGGCGGAGACGTACCTGGGGCTGGTGGAGGTGGGCGTGGGGCTCCTGCCCGCCGGCGGCGGCACGAAGGAGATGGCGGTCCGACACCTCGAGGGGATCCCGGACGGCGTCTCCGCGGATCCGCTCCCGTTCCTGCGGAAGGCGTTCGAGACGATCGGAATGGCGAAGGTGGCGACCTCGGCCGCGGAGGCCAGGGAGCTGGGCTTCCTTCGGCCCTCGGACAGGATCTCGATCCAGCGCGACTTCCTTCTCCAGGAGGCGAAAAACACCGTCCTGGCGATGAACCTGGAAGGGTACCGGACCCCCCGTCCCCGCACGGATATCGCGCTGCCGGGCCGGTCGGAGTTTTCCTCGTTCGCCTACGGCCTCTACGCGATGCGGATCGCCGGGCACATCAGCGAATACGACGAGCGGGTCGGCCGCAAGATCGCCTTCGTGCTCACCGGAGGGGATGTCCCCGCCGGCACGAGGCTGTCGGAGCAGGACCTGCTGGACCTGGAGCGGGAGGCGTTCCTGTCCCTGTGCGGAGAGGAGAAGACCCAGGCCCGCATCCAATATATGTTGATGAAAGGCAAGCCGCTGCGCAATTAGCGCGCAGGAGGAGAATACCGATGGCGAAAGTCTATATCGTTTCCGCAGTCCGCACGGCGATCGGGAGGGCGTACAAGGGAAGCCTCAAGGACACGCGGCCCGACGACCTGGGGGCCATCGCGATCCGGGGCGCGGTCGACAGGGTGAAGAACCTGGATCCCGCGCGGGTGGACGACGTGATCTTCGGGTGCGCCATGCCCGAAGGGGAGCAGGGGATGAACGTCGCCCGGATCTGCGCGCTCAAGGCGGGGCTGCCGGATTCCGTGCCCGCGATGACCATCAACCGGTTCTGCTCCTCCGGCCTGCAGGCGATCGCCCTGGCGGCGGACCGGATCCTCGCCGGGTTCGCCGACATCATCGTGGCCGGCGGCACCGAATCGATGACGATGGTCCCGATGGGGGGGAACAAGCCGTCCTTCAACCCGCAGATCGTCGAGACGCGCCCCGAGGTGTTCATGCCGATGGGGCTTACCGCCGAGCAGGTCGTGCGCATGTACAAGGTGACGAGGGAGGACCAGGACGAGTTCGCGTACCGGAGCCACATGAAGGCGATCGCCGCGATCCGGGAGGGGAGGTTCCAGGAGGAGATCGTCCCGGTGAACACGGTCCTCTTTACCGCCGAGAACGGCGGGAAGCCGGTGCCGCGCGAGATCGTCTTCGAGGTCGACGAGGGCCCGCGCTCCGACACCTCGCTCGAGGCGCTGGCGAAGCTCAAGCCCGCCTTCGATCCCAGGGGGACGGTCACCGCCGGCAACTCTTCCCAGATGAGCGACGGGGCCGCGGCCGCGGTCGTCGTCTCGGAGAAGGCGATGAAGGCGCTGTCCGCGGAGCCGCTGGGGCGGTTCCTGGGATTCGCCGCGGCCGGCGTGCCGCCCGAGATCATGGGGATCGGCCCCGTGAAGGCGATGCCCAAGCTGTTGAAGAAGCTGCGGATCAAGCAGACGAGGATCGACCTCTTCGAGCTGAACGAGGCCTTCGCCGCACAGTCGCTTCCGGTGATCCGCGAGCTCTCCCTGGATCCGGACAAGGTCAACGTCAACGGGGGCGCGATCGCGCTGGGGCACCCGCTGGGGTGCACGGGTGCGAAGCTCACCGCCACGCTGCTGCACGAGATGAAGAGGAGAAACGCTTCCCTGGGCGCGGTCACGATGTGCATCGGGGGCGGCATGGGCGCCGCGGGGCTGTTCGAGCGCGAATAGGGGGCATGAGGACAGGGCTTCGCCGCCGGGGGGGAACTTGGCGGCGAAGCCTTCAGGCGAAGGGATTAGGAAGGAGATCATGCAAAAGGAAGGGGGGGCTTCCTCCTGCATACTGTATACACGATAGTAGATATCCGTGGAAACGTTGTCAAGCAAAATCCATCGATACATATCGATATTTTTATTTCAAGTGAAGAACGGCAGGGAGATATCGAATGCGATTGACAAGTAAAACCATAGACTATAATATCCATAAAATCTGTCGTCATTGTTTCTGCTGTCAGGCAATATACGCGGAATAGAAAGGAGTTTGACATGTCGCAACCATACCGGCCGGAGACGATCGCCCTCCATGGGGGTCAGAAGCCGGATCCAACCACGTTGTCGCGGGCGGTGCCGATCTACCAGACGACTTCCTACGTCTTCCACGACACCTCCCACGCGGCGAGGCTGTTCGGCCTACAGGAGTTCGGCAACATCTACACCCGGATCATGAACCCGACCACCGATGTCTTCGAGCAGCGGGTGGCCCAGCTGGAGGGCGGCACGGGGGCGGTCGCAGTGGCTTCCGGGCAGGCCGCGGAGACGCTGGCGCTCCTGAACATCGCCAGCGCCGGGGACGAGATCCTCTCCTCGGCCTCGCTCTACGGGGGAACGTACAACCTGTTCCACTACACGTTCCCCAAGCTGGGGATCGCGGTGAAGTTCGTCGACCCCTCCGACCCGGACAATTTCAGGAAGGCGATCACGAAGAAGACGAAAGCGGTCTTCGCCGAGACGGTGGGAAACCCGAAGCTCGACACGCTCGACCTCCGGGCGGTGGCCGACATCGCCCACGCCGCGAGGATCCCGCTGGTCGTCGACAACACGATGCCCACGCCCTGCCTGCTGCGGCCGTTCGACCACGGCGCGGACGTCGTCATCCATTCCGCGACGAAGTTCATCGGGGGGCACGGCACCTCCATCGGCGGCATCGTCGTCGATTCGGGGAAGTTCGAATGGGCGAACGGCAACTTTCCCTCGTTCACCGAGCCGGACCCCTCGTACCACGGGCTCAAGTTCTGGGAGGTCTTCGGGAACTTTCCCGGCCTGGGCAACGTGGCGTTCATCATCAAGCTGCGCGTCCAGCTCCTGCGCGACCTGGGGCCCGCGCTGTCCCCCTTCAACTCGTTCCTGTTCCTCCAGGGGCTGGAAACCCTCCCCCTGCGGATGGAGCGGCACAGCACGAACGCCCTGAAGGTTGCCGAATTCCTCTCGAAGCACCCCAACGTGGGTTGGGTGAACTATCCCGGCCTGCCCAGCCATCCGAGCCACGCGCTCGCGAAGAAGTACCATCACCGGGGCCTCTTCGGCGCGATGCTGGGCTTCGGGATCAAGGGGGGGATGGAAGCGGGCAAGAAGTTCATCGAAAACGTCAAGCTGTTCTCCCACCTGGCCAATATCGGCGATGCGAAAAGCCTGGTCATTCACCCGGCCTCGACGACCCACCAGCAGCTTTCCGGCGAGGAGCGGCTGGAGACGGGGGTCACCGACGACTTCGTCCGTCTGTCGGTGGGCCTCGAGCACATCGACGACATCCTCGAGGACCTGGACCAGGCGCTGCGCAAGACCTAATCCTTAATATTTTCAAACGATTCCGACCGTTTGCCGCCCGGACGCAGGGTCCGGGCGGCAGACGGGGCCTTCTGCCGGCCAGGGATGCGACATCTTTTTCTGTCCCTCCGGTGGTTCCTCCCCGCAACGTATTGATAATCAAATTAAATTCCAGGTTATTGCAAATATTGTAAATATTTGTCTCTGGCATCCGCTGCCTTCCCGAATCCCCGCGCCGATCGTATCTACCCGTTTTTGAAGAGAGAATCCAATGCCCGCACGAATTGGCACCAATGTTGAAGTACCTGCCTGCACGATTCCCTTTGTTAGGGGAAAAAAACCCGAAAGGGAACAACAGTAAACGCTCTACCCAAGAAGGAGGTAAGGGGCGATGGCAAGACAAATTCACAACTCTGACAGGCAATGGAGAGAACCACTCCCAGGCGGGCGGAAGTGTATCGCCCTGGCGCTGAACAGGCCTGCGACAAAGGTCACCTCTTTCCTGATCGTGGTGACGCTTTGCCTCCTGTTCGGCTGGTCCCTCGCCCACGGGGCGTCACTCGACTATTTCGGGCCGCCTCCCGCGGGAGACCCGTCCGCGTACAGGGATCCGATCATCAGCGACAACGTCAACCTCGGCCCCGAGGCAAATGAAGGATCCCTCCTGCTGCAAGGAGGCG
>JBLNFH010000151.1:0-12534 GCA_050263475.1 Deltaproteobacteria bacterium | reverse complement strand
AAGGGGAGAAGGCCGGGGAGATCGGCTACCACGACCCGTGCCATCTCTCCGGAACGCTCGGGAAGGGGGCGGAGGCGCGGGAGGTGCTGCGCGGCGCCGTGGGGCCGGCGTTTGCGGAGATGAAGGGGGCCGATCGGTGCTGCGGGTACGGGGGGACGTTCAACGTGCGCGATTACCCGACCTCCGCCCGGATCGGGGAGAACAAGATCTCGATCGCCGCGAAAGGCGGCGCCCGGGTCATATCCACCTCCTGCTCGGGCTGCATCCTGCAACTGCGCGACATGGCCGCCCGCACGGACCCTTCCCTGCGCGTCGTCCATCTCGCCGAGCTGGTTTCCGCTGCACTTTCCCGCCGTTGACATCCTTCGCAACGGGATGGTATGAAACTCCAACACCGTGTGAAAAACGCGCGCCATCCATCCGGCCAGGAGGGTTTCATGTCGCTCCAGGAAAAGTTCGACGAGCTGAGGAAGAAGAACGCCCTCGCCATGGAGGGGGGCGGCAAGAAGCGGATCGAGACGCAGCATGCCCAGGGGAAGCTGACGGCGCGGGAGCGGGTCGAGCTGCTTCTCGATCCGAATTCATTCGTCGAGCTGGACCGGTTCGTGCAGCACCGCTGCGCCGACTTCGAGATGGAGAAGTTCCTCGGGGACGGCGTCGTCACGGGCTACGGGAGAGTCAACGGGCGCCTCGTCTACGTCTTCGCCCAGGACTTCACCTGCTTCGGCGGGTCCCTCTCCGAGGCGTACGCCGAAAAGATCTGCAAGGTCATGGACCACGCGGCGCGCAACGGCGCCCCCGTGGTGGGGCTCAACGACTCCGGCGGCGCCCGCATCCAGGAGGGGGTGCAGAGCCTCGCCGGCTACGCCGATATCTTCCTGAGGAACACGATCTATTCCGGCGTCGTCCCCCAGATCTCCGCCGTCATGGGGCCGTGCGCCGGCGGCGCCGTCTATTCCCCCGCGATCACCGACTTCATCCTGATGGTGAAGAACACCTCGTACATGTTCGTGACCGGGCCCGACGTCATCAAGACCGTGACGCACGAGGAGGTGACCAAGGAAAACCTGGGCGGGGCCATGTCCCACAACGAGCGCAGCGGGGTGGCGCACTTCGCGGCCGAGGATGAAAAGGAGTGCCTCTTCCTCATCCGGGAGCTGCTCTCCTTCATCCCGCAGAACAACATGGAGGACCCGCCGGTCGTCGCCCCCAAGGACTCCCCCGACCGGAAGGAAGAGGCTCTGAACCAGATCGTCCCGGACATCCCCACCAAGCCGTACGACATCCGCGACGTCATCAAGAAGGTCGTCGACGACGGCTACTTCTTCGAGGTCCAGGAGCATTACGCGAGGAACATCGTCATCGGGTTCGCGCGGATGAACGGCCGCCCCGTGGGGATCACGGCCAACCAGCCCGCGGTGCTGGCCGGCTGCCTCGACATCAACTCCTCGATCAAGGGGGCGCGCTTCGTCCGGTTCTGCGACGCCTTCAACATCCCCCTGCTCACGTTCGTGGACGTCCCGGGCTTCCTGCCGGGGACGGCCCAGGAGTACGGCGGCATCATCAAGAACGGAGCGAAGCTCCTCTACGCCTTCGCCGAGGCGACCGTGCCCAAGGTGACGGTCATCACGCGCAAGGCCTACGGCGGGGCGTACGACGTCATGGCGTCCAAGCACATCCGCGCCGACGTGAACTTCGCGTATCCCACCGCCGAGATCGCGGTGATGGGGCCGGACGGTGCGGTCAACATCATTTTCCGCAAGGAGCTCCTGAAGTCCTCCAACCCGGAGCAGACCAAGGCCACGCTCGTGGCCGAATACCGGGCGCGGTTCGCCTCCCCGTACAAGGCCGCGGAGCTCGGCTACATCGACGAGGTCATCATGCCGGAGGAGACCCGCCCCAAGGTGATCGGAGCGCTGGAGATGCTTTCGAACAAGCGCGACAAGAACCCGCCGCGCAAGCACGGCAACATCCCCTTATAGGAGGGCGACACGTGTTCCGGAAAATCCTGATCGCGAACCGGGGGGAGATCGCCGTCCGGGTGGAGCGGGCCTGCCGGGAGATGGGCATCCGCAGCGTGGCGGTGTATTCCGAGGTCGACCGGCACGCGCTCCACGTGCGGTGCGCGGACGAGGCCTACCTCATCGGGCCGCCTTCCGCGTCGGAATCGTACCTCGTCATCGACAAGATCATCGACGTCGCGAAGCGGAGCGGGGCGGAGGCGATCCACCCCGGGTACGGCTTTCTCGCCGAGAACCCCCGCTTCGCGGAGCGGTGCGAACGGGAGAAGATCCGGCTGATCGGGCCGTCGGCGCACGCGATGCGGACGATGGGGTCGAAAACGCTGGCCCGCAAGACGGTGCAGGCGGCGGGGGTCCCGGTCGTCCCCGGGACGGTGGAACCGATCTCGACGGAAGAGGAGGTCTTCCGGGTCGCCCGGGAGATCGGGTTCCCCGTGATGCTCAAGGCCACCGCGGGGGGCGGCGGGAAAGGGCTGCGGCTGGTCCGGGCCGAGAGCGAGCTGGCCTCCTCCCTCCGGATGGCGAAATCGGAGGCGAAATCCGCCTTCAGCGACGACTCCGTCTATATCGAGAGGTACATCGAGCAGCCGCGCCACGTGGAGATCCAGATCCTGGGCGACCGGCACGGCAACTACGTCCACCTGTGCGAGCGGGAGTGCTCGATCCAGCGGCGCCACCAGAAAGTGGTCGAGGAGTCGCCGTCGGTGATCGTCACCCCGGAAATGCGCGCGGCGATGGGGAAGGTGGCGATCGATGCGGCTCGCGCGGTCCGGTACGAGGGCGCCGGCACGTGCGAATTCCTCGTCGACCCGGCCCGCAATTTCTATTTCCTCGAGATGAACACGAGGCTCCAGGTCGAGCACCCGGTCACGGAGATGGTGACGGGGGTCGACATCGTGAAGGAGCAGATCCGTGTGGCCGCCGGGGAGCCGCTCTCCATCCGCCAGGAAGACGTGCGGCAGACCGGACACGCGATCGAGTGCCGCGTCTACGCGGAGGACCCCGACCGGAATTTCTTTCCCTGCCCCGGCCTCATCACCTCCCTGCGCACCCCCGGGGGGGCGGGCGTCCGGGACGACTCGGGGGTCTTCGAGGGATTCGAGATCCCGATCTACTACGACCCCATCATCTCGAAGCTGGTCGCCTGGGGGAAGGACCGGACGGAGGCGATCGCCCGCATGAAGCGGGCGCTGACCGAATACGTGGTGACCGGCGTCAAGACGACCATACCGTTCCACATCCGCGTGATGAACAACCGGCATTTCGTCGAGGGGAATTTCGACACGAACTTCATCGACAAGGTGTTCTTCAAGGAAGAAGGGGAGCGCCGGCTCGAGCACGGCGACGTCGCGGTGATCACGGCGGCGATCCAGGTGTTCCTCGAGGAGCGCAAGCGCGCCATGGCGCAGAAGCCCGTGGAGGGCGCCGGCCCGGTATCGATGTGGAAGTATTCCAGCCGGCCGGGAATCCGGAATCTCGGCTAGGAGCGGCCATGAACTATATCGGGACGATCGACGGGAAGGAAGTGCGGGTTGCCGTCCGCGAGACGGGGGTGGCCCGGTACGCGGTCACGATCGACGGCACGGAACACCTGGTGGACGCGCACCAGGTGCAGAGCAGCGTCTGGTCGGTCCTCTACGGGGAGACCTCGTTCGAGGTGGACGTCCAGGGGAAGGACGAGGAGTACGAGGTGCTGATCGCGGGCGACTGCTACAAGTTCACCCTGATGAACGAGCAGCGCAAGGCGCTGATGCGCTCCGGCGGGAAGGGCGCGGCCGGCAAGGCGATGGTCTCCTCCCCGATGCCGGGGAAGGTGGTGAAGCTCCTGGTCCGCGAGGGGGAGGAGGTCAAGGCCGACCAGGGGGTCATCGTCGTCGAGGCGATGAAGATGGAGAACGAGCTCAAGTGCGCGGTCACGGGGAAGGTCAAGGAGATTTTCGTGAAGGAAGGCGAAGTCGTCGAGTCCGGGGCGAAGCTGCTCCTGGTGGAATAGGGGGAAGGGATGGCGGCGAAGGGCAAGGGAGCGGGGGCGTCCCGCATCCGGGAGGCGAGGCGTCGATGGGAGAAGGAAGTGCTCTCCCCCGTGACGGCCCGGTCGCCGGAGCGGCGGCAGCGGTTCGAGAGCACCTCCGGCAAGGAGATCGAGCGGCTCTACACCCCCGAGCACCTGGAGGGGATCGACTACCTGAGGGACCTGGGATTCCCCGGCGAGTACCCATTCACCCGCGGCGTGCAGCCCACGATGTACCGGGGACGGTTCTGGACGATGCGGCAATACGCGGGCTTCGGCGACGCCCGGGAGTCCAACCGGCGGTACCGCTACCTGCTCGACCACGGTCAGACCGGCCTGTCCGTCGCGTTCGACCTTCCCACGCAGATGGGGTACGACTCCGATCACCCGATGGCGTCGGGGGAGGTCGGCAAGGTAGGAGTGGCGATCGATTCCCTCGCGGACATGGAGGTGCTCTTCGACCGGATCCCGCTGGGGAAAGTGTCCACGTCGATGACGATCAACTCCACCGCGGCGATCCTCCTGGCCATGTACGTGGCGGTCGGGGAGAAACAGGGCGTTCCGGCGGACCGGCTGAACGGCACCATCCAGAACGATATCCTCAAGGAATACATCGCCCGGGGCACCTACATCTTCCCGCCGGCTCCGTCCATGCGCGTGATCACCGACATCTTCGCGTTCTGCAAGGACCGCGTTCCCCGCTGGAACACGATCAGCATCTCCGGGTATCACATCCGGGAAGCCGGCTCCACGGCCGCCCAGGAGATCGCCTTCACCCTCGCCAACGGGGTCGCCTACGTGCAGGCGGCCATCGACGCGGGGATGACGGTGGACTCCTTCGCCTCGCGCCTGGCGTTCTTCTTCAACGCCCACAACACGTTCCTGGAGGAGGTCGCCAAGTTCCGGGCGGCCCGGCGCCTCTGGGCGAGGATCATGAAGGAGCGGTTCAAGGCGAAAGACCCGCGCTCCTGGATGCTCCGGTTCCACACGCAGACCGCCGGCTCCTCGCTCACCGCCCAGCAGCCGGACAACAACATTGTCCGCGTCACGATCCAGGCGCTTGCCGCCGTCCTCGGGGGGACGCAGTCGCTCCACACCAATTCCCGCGACGAGGCGCTCTCCCTTCCCACGGAGGATTCGGTGCGGATCGCGCTTCGCACCCAGCAGGTGATCGCGCACGAGAGCGGGGCGGGGGACACGGTCGATCCGCTGGCGGGGTCGTACTGCGTCGAGGCCCTCACCGCGTCGCTGGAGCGCGAGGCGGCGGAATACCTGGGCAAGATCGACCGGATGGGCGGGGTGATCCGGGCGATCGACTCGGGATACGTGCAGAAGGAGATCCAGGACGCGGCCTACCGGTACCAGCAGGAGATCGAGCGGAAGGACCGGATCATCGTGGGCCTGAACGAATTCGAGGTCCGGGAGGACGGGCCCGGCAAGCTCCTGACCGTCGACCCGGGGATCGAGAAGGGGCAGCGCAAGCGGCTTGCCGCGCTGCGCCGGAAGCGCGACCGGTCGGCGGCGGGCGCCGCCCTCGCATCGCTCGAGAAGGCGTGCCGGGGGAAGGAAAACGTGATGCCGCCGATCCTGTCGGCCGTTCGCGCGTATGCCACCATCGGGGAGATCTCCGACGTCATGCGAGGGGTATTCGGCGTCTACCGGGGGAAAGCGACCGTCTGATCAGAACGTGCCGCGGATCCGCACCCCCGCCTGGAAATAGTTGAACCCGGTCACCGTCCCGGAGGAGTTGGTGCCTCCCTCCGCGTTCGCCTCCAGGACCCACCTCTCCCCGACCTTCACCCCGAGGGATCCCGACCCCCCTCCGATCCAATGGCTCGTCCCTGCGCCCCGCCGGTCGAACGCCTCGCGCCCCCCGTACGGCTCGGCGTACGCGACGATCCGCTTGCCCTCGACCGAAAGGGCCAGGAACAGCAGGTGGGAAAGATAATTGCTCGGGTCGAAGTAGCCGCTCCCCGTCTCCCTGGAGAAATCCCGGTAACGGAACCGGTATCCGAGGGACACATTCGGGTTCTTGACGTCGAAGGCGTATCTTGCGGACAGGTTGAGGTCTTCCGATCGATTGTCGTCGGAGTATTCGCGGTGCGCGAAGGAGCCGTCGGCGGTCACGCCGGCGCCGAGGTATTGGAAAAGGGAAACCTGGTACGCGGAAACTCGCACCGAGTTCCCGATCAGCTCCGCCGTGTCCGTCAGGATGTCCCGTGCCGCGGACGCCGACACGCCGCCCCGGGGAATCAGGTAATCCAGCCGCGCGCTACCGGTGCCGAAACCGCTGGAATGGTCGGACCGCGACTCGTGGAAGCCGGCCGACGCGCTGAGTCCCAACGATTCGGCGAGCCGTGAGGATGCGCTCAGGGAAGCCTGGCGCGCATCGGCGGTGCGCGCCGCTTCGTCCCGGGCGTCGAAGTAGCGCAGGGACAGCCCGACCCGCGCTACCGCGGCCCATGCGGAAAGCGACGCCTGGTATCTGTCGGTCCGGTTGCCGTCGGAGTCGTCGTAGTACGCGTAACCCGCCTCCGCGGACGGGCGCGCCGCCGCCCGGATCGCCCGGTCGAGTTCCGCGATCTCCTTCTCCTGGTAAGGATATTCGGCCTTGAGTCGCCCCCGCTCCCTTCGGGCCCTGCGGACATCGCCCGCGGACAGGAAGGCGTAGGCCAGTCCCGTTCTGGCCCCGAAATCTTCCTCTCCCCCGAGCGCCCGCCGGTACAGGGCGATCGATCGTTTCAGGTCCCTTCTCCATCGAAGGAGGTTCGCCTTCACGAGCATCGCTTCCCGGTCTTCGGGATGCCCGGAGAGGACATGGTCGATTTCCTTCTCTGCGCGCCGCAGTTTCCCTTTCCAGGAGAGGCATCGGGCCAGGTGAATGCGCGCGGCCCGGTTCCCGGGCCGCGCCGCGAGGATATGGTCGAGCTCCGCGATCGATTCGTCGAGACGGCCCGCCCAGGACAGGACCCGGGCCATCCGGAACCGCTCCTCCTCCGGGAACTCCCTCCACAGGGACAGGGCCAGGAGATACTCCGACGCAGCCTGCGGGAACTCCTGCCGTCCCGCGAAAAGATCCCCGAGCCGCTGGTGCAGCTCCGCTTTTTCCTGCGCCCCCGTCGCCCGCGCGATGGCCTGTCGCTGCTCCAGGACGGCGTTGTCCGCCCCCGCCTCCGGGGCGGGACGGTGGTCCTGCGCAAAGGACGGAGAGGGCGGGAAGACGGCCCACAGCAGGCCGAGGAGGGCGAGGATTTTCGGAAGGATCGCACGGCTCATAGCGGCTCCTCGATGTACTGGCGGAATGAGACGGGATCGAGCTTTCCGTTGATGTTCAGCCGGGGGATCCGCAAGACGTCGCCCCCCGGGGCGAACTTCCCCTCTTCCGAGGTGAGCAGGTAGCGGAACCCTGCCCTCCGGGCGACCCGGATTCCCTCGCCGGAGTAAAAGCCGTACGGCCAGGAAAGGATCTCGACGGCGGCGCCGGTTTCCGCGGCCGCCGCCTCCTGGAAGCGCCGCAGGTCCTCCGCAAGCGTTCCGGGGGTCACGCCGGCTGCCCCGCGGTCGGCATGGCCGTGGAGGTCGAACGTGTGGCACCCGATATCCACGATGCCGCTGCGGAGGAGATGGCGGTACTCGTCCCAGGACAGCATCGGCCGCTTTCCCCGGAATTCGAATACGTCCCCCGCGTATCGCCCGACCACGTTGATCGTTGCGCGGAAGCCGTACTCCTCCAGAAGCGGAAAGGCATAGTCGAGGAAGGAGGCGTAACCGTCGTCGAAGGTCAACGCAAAGGTTCTGGCGGAACCGGAGAGGGAAGGAAGGTCTTTCATGGAAACGGAACGGTAGCCGTTTCCATGGAGCCACTCCATGTGGGCGGAGAACAGGGCGGGCGGGGTCGTGTAATCGTCGCGGTAATCGGGGGAAATGTCATGATACAGGAGGACGGGAATCCCGGGACGGCTGCCGGCGGCCGCGTGGGGGAAGGCCACGGAAAGGGCCATTGCGCCCCCCAGCATCAGGAATTCCCTGCGGGAGAGCGGCCGGGTCATCGCGCCTCCGGAATGGCGGACAGGGCTTCGGCGACCAGCCGGTGGCCGGGCTTCAGGAAAGTGTGGAAGACGGGGGTGTCCCACCCCTTCCACTCGTACATCCCGACGGCATCGGTGGACATCTTCTCCGGGAGAGAATCGGTGATGTTGACCCGCCCGCCGGTCGGCAAGGCGGCCGGCCCCTGCTTCTCCGGCTTGTACGATAGAGCAAACATGCGGACACCGGGAATCGTTCGTCCTTTCTCGGCACCGTCGCGCCACAAGACCGTCCGCGAGCTCGGGTCGGTGAAATTCAGCAGGCTCCATGGAAGGCGCAGCTCGACCCGGTTCCCCGCCGCGTGGAAATCCGCGATCGAGTTGTAGATGGGGGATTCCTCGTCGAGGGACCCGAACCGGAGCCGGCTCATCGAGAAAACCCGCGAGGGGAAGAAC
The DNA here is from genome assembly GCA_050263475.1 of Deltaproteobacteria bacterium. Lineage (GTDB taxonomy): Bacteria > Desulfobacterota > Deferrimicrobia > Deferrimicrobiales > Deferrimicrobiaceae > FEB-35. The sequence goes on along the minus strand of JBLNFH010000151.1, from coordinate 4,021 downwards.
CGCTTCCCGTCCTTCCCGATCCGGCGCGCATTCGTCCGGTTCTGCATCATGACCCAGCTCCCCTGCGATGAGGGAGCCGGAACCACCCGCCCGCCGTGCGCGTTCAGATACTTGTCGTACCCCTGGCAGACGAGGATGCGGCTTTTCGCCTTTCCGGCCAGGTGGACGAGAAAGGTGATCCCCACGGGGCTCTCGAAATCCGTGCGAAAGGGGAGGAGGCGCTCCCCCTCCCCGACCGGACAGGTTCCGAGCCCGACCAGGTAATTCGCCTTGGCGAAATCGACATCGCCCTTCGTCTCCACGAGGACGTAGAGGAATCCCTCGTCGTGCTGGACGGACAGTCTGCGGAGCGTCCTCGCGTCGTCCCCGCCGTCGCGGAAGCGGTGCGCGGGAGCCGGGTTTTTCTCCTCGTACAGGGTATCGGCGTCGGCCCAATCCTCCATCCTGCCGGCGAGGCGGACTTTCGGTCCCGGGTAGCCGGGCCAGGCGGCGAGCATGCCGTAGTTTTCTTCCGCATCCTGGATGTTGAACCAGAACGGTTTCCGGTCGGGCGGATCGTAGTATGGCTGGAAAAGCCAGTTCTTCTTGAACCACTCGTCGAACCAGCTGAACAGGACCGCGCCGGCCATCCCCGCCTCGTGGATCTCCTTCACCAGGAGGCTGTTGATTTTCGCCTGTTCCAGGGAGTCGTGTCCACCGTGGTGCCATCCCTTGCGGTTCCAGTGCGCGATCTCCCGGCTCCCCGGCACGCCGACCTCACCGATGAGGACCGGCTGGTCGCCGTGGTGGCGGCGGAGGAGCGCCAGGTAAGCCAGGTACGGATGTTCCTCGCTCAGGTAGTCGTTGTTCATGAAATCCGGGTAGTACGGGTAGGCATGGTAGGTCGCGAAATGGCCGGCGCCCTTCCGGGACAGGATCCGGGCCACGTCGAGGGATTCCATATCCTCGTTCTCGTTGCAGATCCCCGGGCGAATGGAGATCCCCTGGAGGCGAAGCTCGTCCTCGTGGTTCGATTCCGACGGATGGTCGAGAGGGTCGAGCGTCGGCCAGTTCAGCGCGGATATCGGGTGGGTGATGCCGTACCTCTCGCTCTCGACGGTCAGGAGATGATCGCACAGCCTGGCCACCCATGCCTCGAACGGCCTCCCCTTCGGCATCGACAGGAATTCCCCCTCGAAGGAAGCGGCGTCCCCCCGCCGCGCCTCATTGTAGGCGCGGACGGCGCAGGGCTCCCATTCCCGTCCGACGAGGAAGGCGCAAACGGTCGATGAGACGTCGCACTCGTACCGGCCGTGGGGATAGCCCGGCCGCTCGGGGAGGGAAAGATTCCCGCACACCGCGTCCACCGCGATCTCCACCTGCGTATTCGCATAGGCCAGATAGCCGGGGGCGTCGAAGCCGTCCCGTCCCGGCGGTTCCAGCCAGACGCCCTGCAGGAGGTAGAGCGGGATACCCGAATCGTTGACGTCGCGGAGCGCTTCGTAGAAGCCGGGAGGATGGATCGCGTAGGTCCGCACGGCGTTGAATCCGGTCCGGGCGATCATCCCGAACCACTTGCGGTAGGTTCCCTTCCCGATGGCGTATTCCCCGGGGAAATGACCGGGAACGCCGAGCCCGAGGTTGATCCCCTTCAGGAACGCCCGTCTCCAGGATCCTTGGAGGATCTCCAGGCACCCACGCCCGACCCGGAACCGCGATTCCCTTCTTGCGGGCGGAGACCGCCGGGCCAACCGCCCGATCGCGTCGAGGTGGCGGAGGGATTCCTCGTCTCCCGGGCGGATCTCCAGGTACTTGTGGAACGCCCATCGGGAAACCGGGTATTCCTCCAGGTGGTAGCTGGCGAGGGCGAGCCCGCGGTACGCGGCCGGATCGCCGCGCTCCAGGCATCTTCGGAACAGGTTCAGCGCTTCCTGGTGGTCCCCGTTGCGCATCGCCAGGAAGCCGAGTTCGGCATCGTTCATGTGCTCGCCCGGGCCGCCCGGGCTGCCCGGGCGGGCCGGGTTCCCTTTTCCACGTATTCCCACTTCCGCATCCCGACGAGGTACTTCAAGACCGCTTGGAACCTCCAGAAGCTGTTGAGCTGCCGGTACCCGAAATTTTCCAGGACCCCGTACCCCAGCAGCCGGAGGAGGTGCCCCCATTTCGGATATCTCCGGTAGGTGATCTCTTCCAGGTAGATTCCCGCGGTGGACAGGAAGATCCCGTAGAACACCGCAAGCGCCAGGAAGATCAGCAGGAATTCGAAGCTCAGGAATCCGAGGACGAAAGAGAAGAGGACCGCGGAGTAGCCGACCACCTCCACGATGGGGCTGAGCATCTCCACGAGAAAGTAGTAGGGCATGACGAACATTCCCATCTTTCCGTATCCGGGGTGGAAGAGGAGAGCCCTGTGCTGGACCAGGCTCTGGATGAGGCCCAGGTGCCACCTCCTCCGCTGCCTGCCCAGCATGGTCAGCGTTTCCGGCATCTCCGTCCAGCAGATCGGATCCGAAACGAACTTTATCTTGTAAGGTTTTTTGGCTGCGATGTGGTGCCGGTGGAGCTTGATGACCAGCTCCATGTCCTCGGCGACGTTCCTGGTGTTGTAGCCGCCGACCTCGATGACCGCACCCTTGTAAAAAAGCGAGAAGGCTCCCGAGAGGATCAGGATGCCGTTCATCGCGTCGAGGCCTACTCGCCCGAACAGGAACGCCCTAAGGTATTCGACGATCTGGAAGACCGCCAGGCGGCTTTTCGGAAGGCGGATCTCGCTGATGGTCTCGCCCTCGAGCACGAGTCCGTTGAGCGCCCGGACCACGCCGCCGCATGCGATGACCGGCACGGTGCTTTCCACCACGGCGGTCATCAGCCGGATCAGCGCATTCTGCTCCAGGATGGAATCGGCGTCCACCGTGCAGAAATAGGGGCTTCGGGAAACGTTGATGCCGCAGTTCAAGGCGTCCGGCTTGCCGGCATTCTCCTTGTCGACGACCAGAAGGTTCGGCATCCCGGCGTTGGAATAGAATCCCCTTGCAGCGGTGGTGGGAAGGAGTTTCCGGTAGGCGCGATCGGTTTTCCTCAAGCGATACGCCTGAATGAGGGTGTTCAGCGTATTGTCCGTCGACCCGTCGTTGATGACGATGACTTCGAAGAAAGGATAATTGATGGACAGCGCCGACCGCACCGCCCGCAGGATGATTTTTTCCTCGTTGAATGCGGGGATGAGGATGGAAACGGGAGGGGTCTCCCGGGATGACATGAAATCCTTGAAAGGGGAGTACTTGATGCGTTTTATGTACCGCACGATCGCGACGAACGAGATCGCGAGGAGGATCGTGTACAGCAGGTTCACCACCCCGTAATAGATTCCGACGAAGGTGTTGAAGGCGATGATTACCGAAACGGCGATCGTTCTCATAGGGGCGCGGGATGCTCCTGATGGAGGATTCGCCCAAGCTCGAACCGGGTTTCTTCGTTTGTCCCGTCATTCATATATTCCAGGATGGGCGTGCAGTAATTCAGGGATTTCATGATTCCCAGGATCCGTTTCGATTTCGTGCGGACGGCGGCGTCCTTCGAGGTCAGGTTTTCGAACAGGATGTCGATGAACCCGGTTTTCTGGATTTCCTCGCAGATGCTTTCCTTCGCGTACCGGTCCTTGTACAGCAGGGTCCCCAGGAAGATGCTGATCGAGCGGTTGCCGAATTTCGTCAGTGAAGTCGCCGCCGCATTCCTCACCTGCCAGTTCGAATCGAGAAGGGCGTCCCCCAGCCTGTCCATGGCCTTTTCGTATCCCAGGTTCCCCAGAGCCTTCGCCGCCTGAAGCCTCACGAACCATACGGGGTCGGAGAGGAGCGCTGCCGCCCCTGCGGCCCCGGAATCCCCCAGGCCGTTTCCGGCCGCCCCGATGACCTTCAACGCCTGCGATCGCACTTCGGGATCCGGATGATGGAGGTTCTTCAGGGCGAGCGGCGCCGCCGCCCCGGGCCCCGCCGAGGACAGGATCTTCAGGACCAATGCCTTGCATATGGGCGCATCGAAT
>JBLNFH010000150.1:0-14002 GCA_050263475.1 Deltaproteobacteria bacterium | reverse complement strand
AGCACCTCGTCCGCGGAAAGCTCGTTCCGTTGGAACCTCTCGAGGAGGTCGTGGAGAAAGTCCGGCGTCATTGCGCCTCGCCTGCCGGGAGGCCGGAGAGGGTTTCGTTCATGGCGCCGGTCCGGTACCCCTGGAGGTCGAGCGCCACGTACGTGTAGCCGGCCTCCTTCACCAGCCGGACGATCTCGCCCCGGAGGCCATTCACCGCCTGGAGGAACTCCTCGGGGCCAAGCTCCAGCCGGGCGACGTCGCCATGGTGCCGTACCCGCACGACGCGGAGCCCCAGGTCCCGCAGCGCCTCCTCGGCGCGGCCGACGCGGGTCAACTTCTCCCGGGTGATCCGGACGCCGTAGGGAAACCGCGACGACAGGCAGGCAAACGCCGGCTTGTCCCAGGTGGAGAGGCCCATGGCCCGCGACAGCTCCCGGATGTCGTTTTTCGAGAGACCGGCCTCGATCAACGGGCTTCGGACGGAGAGCTCTCGCGTCGCCGTGCGGCCCGGGCGGTAGTCTCCCAGGTCGTCCACATTGCTCCCGTCCAGCACGTGGGGAAGCCCCTCCTCGTCGGCGATGGCCCGCAGCTTCGAAAAGAGCTCTTTCTTGCAGTGGTAGCAGCGGTCTTCGGGGTTCTCGGAGAACCCGGGGATGTCGAGCTCCTCGGAGACGATCACCCGGTGCCGCCCGCCGATCCCTGCGGCCAACTCCCGCGCTTCCCGGAGCTCCCGCGACGGATACGTCTCGGACGTTGCGGTCACCGCGAGAACCCGATCCCCCAGCTCTTCCGCGGCGATTGCGAAGAGGAAGGTCGAGTCGACCCCCCCGGAAAAACCGATGACGCACCCCCCCATCTCCCGGAGGAGGCCGACCAGCCGGTCCCGTTTTGCCTGCAGCGTGGAATCCATGCGCGCCCTCTTCTGCATCGTGAAGTTCAACTCCGACCGTCTCTGCCCGCCTTCGAACATCAATCGGCCATAAAGGTTAATTTTATGCCTATGAAGGTAAAGATGCCTGTTTTTATCGTCGATCGCCAGGTTTGAGAATGCACCAGGAGGGAAGAGAAAACCATCCTGCCTCCCCCCTCCCTGCGACCTTACTTCATGCGGCATCCTTCTTTCCGGGCCGCGCCTTGCCTTCGGAGAGCGCCTGCAGGATCGTGCGGCAGAAAGCGGGCAGGTCCGCGGGCTTCCGGGAGGTGATCAGGTTGCCGTCCCGGACGACCTCGCTGTCCTCGTAGGCGGCGCCCGCGTTCACCAGGTCGTCCTTGATGGCGATGTATCCGGTCACCTTCTTCCCCCGCAGGATGTTCGCCGAAACCAGCATCCATCCCCCGTGGCAGATCGCAGCGACCACCTTCCCCTGCTGGAACGTCTCGCGAACCAGGTCCACCATCGGCTTGTGAAGGCGCATCCGGTCCGGGGCATATCCGCCGGGGATGATCACCGCGTCGAAATCGTTTGCGCCGACCCTGTCCGCATTCCTGTCGGCGTGCGCCTCGTACCCGTGCTTGGAGGAATACGAGTGCGCCCCCGCGCCTACGATCGACACCTCCGCCCCCGCTTCCCGGAATCGCAGCACCGGGTACCATAATTCCAGGTCCTCGTACAGGTTCTCGACGAGTACGGCCACGCGTTTTCCTTTCAGTTCCATCGGTTCAACCTCCATGCCGGGGTTCGTTCCCGCTCGATTCGAGTTTGCATTGCCCTCCCATTTTTTGAGACGATTTCGCGGGGAGAGGTTTCATCTCCCGAAGAAACCGGGGATCGCTTCCCGGAATCTTCATCTAATAATGTCATGCGGATACAAACTGTTGTACGGATACGAAACGGGGGCCTCCCCCCCCAAGGAAGGGGTCCGGTTTCCTGTCGATAAGAATGGAAGGGCGGAAACGTAAGATGCGGCTGCATGCCGCCGCCGGAACGGCGATCCTGGCAGCGGTGCTCTCCGGTTGTGCGGTGGGACCCGATTTCCGCCGGCCCGCCCCCCCTGCCGTTTCGTCCTACACGGCGGAGGCCCTTCCGGAAGAGACGGCCGCCGCGCCGGTTACGGGAGGGGCGCCCCAGCGCCTCGTCCCCGGGGAGGAGATCCCCGCGGAGTGGTGGGCGCTGTTCCGTTCCGACTCCCTGGACCGGCTGATCCGCCAGGCGATCAAGAACAGCCCCACGCTCGCGGCGGCGCAGGCGAAGCTGCGCGAGGCGGAGGAGAACCGCAGGGCGCAGTTCGGCGCATTGTTTCCGCAGGTGGACGCGGGCGCCTCGGCGACCAAGCAGAAGATCTCGGGCGCCTCGTTCGGCCTGCCGGGGTCCGGGAGCTCCACCTTCACGCTTTATAACGCCTCGGTAAGCGTGTCGTACGCCCTCGATCTGTTCGGCGGAACGCGGCGCGAACTGGAAGCGTTGAGTGCGCAGGTCGATTACCAGCGGTTCCAGCTGGAAGGCGCCTGGCTCACCCTCACCGCCAACCTGGTGACGACGGCGGTGCAGGAGGCGTCGCTGCGCGCCCGGATCGAAGCCACACGGGAAATCGTGACGGCGGAGGAGCAGCAACTGGCACTGGTGGAACGGCAGTTCCAGCTCGGGGGGGCTTCCCGCCCCGACGTCCTGGCGCAGCAGGCCCAGCTCGCGCAGACCCGCGCCACCCTGCCGCCGCTGGAAAAACAGCTCGCGCAGACCCGGCACCTGCTGGCGGTGCTGGCAGGCAGGTTCCCCGCGGAAGCGGCAGCGCTGCCCGAATTCGGCCTGGACGGGATGCGCCTGCCGGAGGAGCTTCCGGTAAGCCTCCCGTCGGCGCTGGCGCGGCAGCGCCCGGACATCCGCTCCGCGGAAGAGCTGCTCCACGCCGCATCCGCCCGGATCGGCGTGGCCACGGCGAACCTGTATCCGCATCTCACCCTGACCGGGAACCTGGGGACCGAGGCAGCCAGCGTGGGGAACCTGTTCGACAAGGGATCGTCGATCTGGAGTCTCGGCGCGGGATTGCTCCAGCCGATCTTTCACGGGGGCGAGCTGACCGCGAAACGCCGCGCCGCAGTCGCCACCTATGAGGAGGCCGAGGCGCAGTACCGCGAGACCGTCCTGCAGGCATTCCGTAACGTCGCCGACGTGCTGCGCGCCCTGGAAATGGATGCGCGGGCGCTCCAGGCGCAGTCGGACGCCGAAGAGGCGGCCCGCGCATCGCTCGACCTCGCCCGGCAGCAGTTCCGTTTCGGCGCGGTCAGCTATCTCGTGCTGCTGAACGCCGAACGCCAGCACCAGCAGGCGCGGATCGGCCTGGTAGAGGCCCGGGCCGCGCGCTATTCCGACACCGCCGCGCTCTTCCAGGCGCTGGGCGGCGGGTGGTGGAAGGGAGACGCGACGCCATGAAGAAACGCATCCTGTTCGTCATTCTCGGCCTGGTGCTCCTGGCCGCCGCGCTGTCCGCCGTCAAGGTCCTGCAGATCCGGGCGATGATCGGCCAGGGCAAGAAATTCGTTCCTCCGCCGGAGACGGTCACCACCGCCGCGGTACACGCGGAATCGTGGGAGATGGCGCTGACGGCGGTCGGCTCCTTGACCGCGGTCCAGGGGGTCACCGTGGCCGCCGAGCTGGCGGGCAAGGTCGTCGAGATCGCCTTCGAGCCCGGGACGAAGGTGCAGAAGGGAGACCTGCTGATTCGCCAGGACACCAGCTCGGAGGAAGCCCAGCTCCCCGGCGCGGTGGCCCAGGCGAACCTTGCGCAGACCGTCGTTGCGCGCGACGCCAAGATGCTGGCGGAACAGATCATTTCCCAGGCCGACCACGACGCCGCCGTCGCCGCTTACGACCAGGCGGTGGCCCAGGCCAACAACATCCGCGCCACCATCGGCAAGAAGACGATCCGCGCACCCTTCGGCGGCAGGCTCGGCGTCCGGATGGTGAACCTCGGCCAGATCCTCCGCGAAGGCGACCCGATCGTCACGCTGCAATCGCTGGACCCGATCTATGTCAACTTCAGCCTCCCCCAGCAGGAACTGGGCAAGCTGCGCCCGGGCATGCCGGTCAAAGTGACATCCGATGCCCTTCCCGGCCTGTCGATCGATGGGCGCATCACGGCCGTGAATCCCCTGGTGGACATCGAAACCCGCAACGTCCAGCTGCAGGCGACGGTGGCCAACACGTCGGAAAAACTCCGACCCGGGATGTTCGTCAACGTGGCGGTCGGCCTGCCGGTCCGGAAGAAGGTGCTGGCCATTCCCGCCACGGCCGTGCTGTACGCCCCGTACGGCGACTCGATCTTCGTCGTGGACGACGACAAGCAGGGGAAGGGAGGCAAGGTGCTGCGCCAGCAGTTCGTGCGGCTCGGCGAAAAGCGCGGGGACTTCGTCGCCGTCGCCAGCGGGCTGAAGGAGGGGGAGAACATCGTCAGCACCGGCGTCTTCAAGCTGCGCAACGGCCAGGCGGTGGTGGTGGACAACCGGCTCGCACCGCCGTTCCGGAAAAACCCCGCCCCGGAAAACAGCTGACCGATGAAGATCACCGACCTGTTCATCCGCCGCCCGGTCCTGGCGCTGGTCATCAACCTGCTGATCGTCATCGGCGGCCTGCAGGCGATCCGGACGATCAACGTCCGGCAGTACCCGCAGAGCGAGATCGCGACGGTGACCGTCACCACCGTCTACATCGGCGCGAGCGCGGACCTGGTACGCGGGTTCATCACCTCCCCGCTGGAGCGCGCCATCGCCGCCGCCGACGGCATCGAGTACATGGAATCGCAGAGCACCCTCGGCCTTTCCACCATCAGCGTGCGGCTCCGCCTCAACTACGATTCCACGAAAGCCCTGGCGGAGATCAGCTCCAAGGTGGACCAGGTGCGCCGCGACCTCCCCCCGGAGGCGGAGGTGCCGGTCATCAACATCGAGTCGGCCGAGAGCCGGTTCGCCTCGGCCTACTTGAGCTTCAGCTCCGACCTCCTGGAGCAGAACGAGATCACCGACTACCTGGTCCGCGTCGTCCAGCCGAGGCTTTCCTCGGTGCCGGGCGTGCAGCGGGCGGACGTCCTGGGCGCCCGCACCTTCGCGATGCGCATCTGGCTCAAACCCGACCGGATGGCGGCCCTGGACATCAGTCCCGCACAGGTGCGGCAGGCTCTGGCCGTCAACAATTTCCTGTCCGCCCTCGGCCGCAGCAAGGGGGCCTACATCCAGGTCAACCTCACCGCCGACACCAACCTGAACACGGTCGGCGAATTCAGGCGCCTGGTGGTGCGGGAGCGGAACGGGACCATCGTGAGGCTGGGCGAGATCGCCGACGTGGTGCTGGGGGCCGAGGACTACGACACCGAGGTCCGCTTTTCCGGGCAGACCGCCGTGTTCATGGGGATCTGGCCGCTCCCCAACGCCAACTCCCTGGACGTCATCAAGCGGGTCCGGGCGGAGATGGAATCCATCCAGCACGACCTGCCGGTCGGGCTCAAGGCCCGGCTGGCCTACGACGCCACCAATTACATCTCCAACGCCATCAGCGAGGTGATCAAGACCCTCGGCGACACGCTGCTGATCGTCATCCTCGTCATCTTCCTGTTCCTGGGCTCTTTCCGGTCGGTCCTGGTACCGGTGGTGGCGATCCCGTTGTCGCTGATCGGCGGGGTCTTCCTGATGCAGGCCTTCGGCTTCACCCTGAACCTGCTTACCCTCCTGGCCATCGTCCTCTCGGTCGGACTCGTGGTCGACGACGCCATCGTCGTCGTGGAGAACGTGGAGCGGCACCTGCGCCAGGGGAAATCGCCTGTCGAAGCGGCCCTCACCGGCGCCCGCGAGCTGGTCGGGCCGATCATCGCCATGACCATCACCCTTGCGGCGGTCTACCTCCCCATCGGCCTGCAGGGAGGGCTGACCGGGTCGCTCTTCCGGGAGTTCGCCTTCACGCTGGCCGGGGCGGTCGCCATCTCCGGGATCGTGGCCCTGACCCTGTCGCCGGTGATGTCGTCCCGGCTGCTCAAGGCCGGCGGCGAAAGCCGCGGCCTGGCCGGCCGCATCTCCCGCGACTTCGAGCGGTTGAAAAACGCCTACGGCCGGCGCCTCGACGCCACCCTGTCGGCGCGACCGGCGGTCTATGCGATCTGGATCGCGGTGTCCCTCCTGGCCGTGCCGATGTTCATCATGTCCGCCAAGGAGCTGGCCCCGACGGAGGACCAGGGGGTCATCTTCGGCATCCTCGACGCCTCCGCCAACTCGACCCTCGACCAGAACAGCCTCTTCGCCGCGGAGGTCAACCGGGTCTACCGCAGCGTGCCGGAGACCGACTTCACCTTCCAGGTCACCTTCCCCAACTCCGGATTCGCCGGCATGGTCGTCAAGCCGTGGGACGACCGCAAGCGGACCATCTTCCAGATCCTGCCCGATGTCCAGCAGCGGCTGCAGCAGATCCCCGGCATCCGGATCTTCGGGGTGACGCCGCCGGCCCTCCCCGGCGGGGGCGATTTCCCGGTCGAGTTCATCCTGGCGTCGACGGCCGACACGGCGCAGATCCTGGAATTCGCCAACCGGCTGCAGCTGAAGGCCATGCAGAGCGGGATGTTCGCATTTCCGCCGGTGATCGACGTGAAGGTCGACCAGCCGCAGTCCGAATTCGTCATCGACCGCGACAAGGTGGCCTCCCTGGGGCTCAGCCTGGGGCAGATCGGCAACGACCTGGGCGGGATGGTCGGAGGGGACTTCGTGAACCGGTTCGACATCTCCGGGCGCAGCTACAAGGTCATCCCGCAGATCCAGCGGGCCGACCGGCTCAATCCCGGGCAGCTCAAGGATGTCTACGTCACCGGTCCGAACGGGAAGCTGGTCCCGCTGAGCACCATCGCCACCGTGCGCGATACGGTCGTCCCCCGCTCGCTCAACCGGTTCCAGCAGCTGAACGCGGTCAAGATCAGCGGCGTGTCCGTCCGGCCGCTCGACGAAGCGCTGCGGCTCCTGGAGGACGAAGCGGCCAGGATCCTGCCCAAGGGCTACGTCATCGACTACACCGGCGAGTCCCGCCAGCTCCGGACCGAGGGACAGAAGTTCCTGCCGGCGTTCAGCCTGGCGGTCATCCTGATCTTCCTGGTGCTGGCGGCCCAGTTCAACAGCTTCCGCGACCCGTTCGTCATCCTGGCGGGCTCGGTGCCGCTGGCCATGTTCGGCGCGCTCATCTTCACCTTCCTGAAGATGCCCGATCCGAACGTATCCTTTTTCACCCGCGGCTGGACCACGACGCTCAACATCTATTCGGAGGTCGGGCTGGTGACCCTGGTGGGGCTGGTGTCCAAGAACGGCATCCTGATCGTGGAGTTCGCCAACCAGCTGCAGCTGCAGGGGCTGTCGAAGCTGGACGCCGTTCGCCAGGCGGCCATGATCCGCCTCCGCCCGATCCTCATGGTCAGCGCCGCCACCATCGGCGGCCACTTCCCGCTGACCCTGGTCACCGGCGCCGGCGCCGCCGCGCGGAACTCCATCGGCCTGGTGCTGGTCGGCGGCATGTTCATCGGCACCCTCTTCACCCTGTTCGTCATCCCCTCCATCTACATGCTGATCGCCCGCGACCACGCGAAGGACCGGGAGCGGGATGCGGGAGCCGCGGCATCGGCCGACTGACGCCAGGCATGCGGCGATTCACTCCGGCTCCCGCCAGGCGGCATCGGGGACCAGCTCCCGGGTTTCCGGGTCCACTTTCAGGATCGCGGCTCCCAGGGCGCCCACCCTCTGGTTCGGGGAATAGGTCAGGGGAGGGGTAACCCCGGTTTCCAGTTTCCAGACGTTGCCGATCGATTCCACGAACTTTTCCCGCGTCACCCCCCTGCCCGACCGCTTGAGCCCCTCTTCCAGGAGAACCGCCCCGGAGTAGGCCATGTACCGGAAGGCGCGGTGCTTCCGATCCGCTCCGTATTTCTCCTCCAGGCGAACAAACCCCGCCATTTTTTTCGAGGATGGGTCGGCTATGCCCAGGGGCGAAGCGAGGTAAGCCGAACGGAGGAAGCCCGCCGGCGCCGACATCAGGGCGTTCCCCACCATCGGGGCGGGGGCCAGGAACAAGGGCCGCCAGGAACGGCGCTCCGCCTCCTGCGCGAAGGCAAGGGCTTCCCGCGGTCCTCCGAAATAGAGGACCGCATCGACCCGTTCCCCCTCGAGGCGGTTCGCGACGTCTGCGGCGGAGAACGACGACGGCGAGAACGACACTTCCACAGCCGCCGACAGATCGTGTTTCCTCGCCTGCTCCTTCGCCCCCATGGCCCCCGCCCGCCCGGAGCCGTCCTCCGCGAACAGGATCCCCGGCCGGATCCCGGAGGCTTTCGTTTTCTCCGCGAGGAAATCCACCAATACTCTCGCCTGGTCGCGGATGCTGGCGAAAACGTGAAACGTGTACCGCCCCGTCCCGTATCCGCTCACCGGGGCGGAGAGGAGAGGAACGAGAACCGGAACCCGGTTGTCCGACAGGTATCGCACGGCCCCGTCTTCCGGCCCCACGCCCACATTGGCCAGGAAACAGAACACGTCCCCGCTCTCCACTGCCTTCCGGACCGCCTTCAGCGGACCGCCTTCCGCCGAAGGATCGAACGGCAGGGGGACAAGGTCGAGCCTCCGGTTGTAGATCCCCCTCATCGCGTTCACTTCCGCGAAATACCCCCCCAGCAGGTCTCGAACTTCCCGGCCGGCCGCCGCCAAAGGCCCTGTCTCCGGGAGAAGGATCCCGATCTTCACCGAGTCGTCCGTCACCCCGGGGACCGGCTCGCGGTCCATGATCTTCAGGTAGGCGACGAGGTCTTCCAGGTCTTCCCGCTCCATCTCGTAGCGCGGGTGGGCAGGCGACAAGGCGTTCCCGGCGGGGTCCCGTCCGTTCGTGACGGCCGTCATGACCGACTCGTCGTCGTAGGCGGGGTGAGCCCGCCCGGAGAGGCGTGCGCCCCGGAACTCCTTGGTCAGGTTGAACCAGGTGATGTCCGCCGACCGGACGCCCCCCTCGAACTGGCCCGTTCCACCCGCTAGATGGCAGTTGACGCAGGGGAATCCCGATCCGGGAGCCCTGAACCCGGATCCCGCAAGAACGGCGGATATTTTCTTCCTCCCCCTCCCCTCCATGTAGATCCGCCTGCCCCGTTTCTCCGCATCGGTCAGCCCGTGCGCCTCCGCCGCGCAGACGGAAAGCAAAAGGATGGCGGCCAGCCATCTCCCCGGGCGGAAGCCGACGGTCACTTCGAATTCTCCTGCTCCCTCTCCTTCCCTTTTCTCCCGGCCGCGGGAGGCGGCGGGGCGGGTTTATCCTCCGATTTGGCGAGGAGGGAAAACTGGAGGAGATCCATGAAGCCGATCTTCATGGAGGGAACGGCAACGTGAACGTAGTAGGCCCCGGGCTCCTTCAGCGACAGCATTACCTCGTAGACCCCGTCCCCGACATCCCGGGCGAGCACCTGGGTCCGGCGCCTTCCCGGAGCCAGAAAATACATCACGTTGACGTCCCTGAGCCCCTCCTTCCCCCACCCCGTCAGCACGTCGGAAAGGCGGAACCGGAGAACCACGTTGTCGCTCACGGGGAAGAACCGGTCTTTTGCCAGGTACTCGATCTCGTAGTGCGTCCCGGCCTTTCGCAGCTCGGGGTCCGCATCGACCCTGGCGTTGAAGCACTGGATCAGGCTCGGGGTGTCCAGGAACAACGCCACGTCATAGATCCCCGCGACAGGGAACCGGACCTTCCCGGTGTATAGCCCCGGTTCGATCTCCTTGAGGCTCCGGTTGGCGGTCTCCACCCCCCGGGGGCTGTGGCCGTAGCCGCGGAAGTTCCCCATCGGGGTATTCATCCCCTCCATGTAAAAGTAGGTCGTCTTGCTCACCGGGTCCGCCACGAGTACTTCGGCTTCTCCCGTCGCGTCGGCGATTCCACTGACAAGCCCCAGGTCCGGTACGCTTTTGGGCGGTTCCGAACCCACCGGGTAGCTGTTGACCGGCGGAGGGATCTCCTTGCCGAGCTCCAGCAGGTTGACCATGAAGATCCGTTCGGACCCCAGGCATCGCACGTGGGCAAAGGAACGGGTCAAAACCATCTGGTACGGCTCCTTCCCGACTGCGACGGTATGGGCGATCCGGTTCGTCGAGGCGTCGATGATATGCACGGCATCCTCCCGGGAGTTGAGCACCAGGCCCCACCGGCCGTCCTGCGTGAAACGCATGGGGCCCAGCCCCGGCCTCGCCTGAATCCTCGCGGTCACCTCGTGGGTCTTTCCGTCGAGAACGGAAACGGTCCCCTCCTGTCCATCGGCCACGTAGAGCGCCCCGGCGCTCGCCGGGAAGGCCAGGGATATCGGCTGGGGACCGGTCTTCACGTCCTTGAACTTCTTCAGGCCCCTCGCGTCGATCACCGATACCGTCCCCTCGGCGCGGTTCGTCACGTAGGCGAAGCGGCTGTCCGGCGAGAAGGCGAGCTCATGGTGCCCCTTCCCCGTGGGGATGGAGGCGGCAGTTTCCAGGGTCGCCGTGTCGATCACCGTGACCCCGCCTTCCTTTCCTTCCGGCCCGTCGTTTCCCACCCACAGGAACCGTGCGTCCGGCTGAAGGGCGATCCGGACAGGGTTCCGTCCGGCATCGGCCTCCGCCTGCAGCGTGAACGAGTCCGTGTCGATCACTGCCACCTTCCCCGAGTTCGACAGGGTGACGTAGATCCTTTTCTCATCCCGGCTCTTCGTCCAGTCGGCCCCGGGCTCCCGGAGGGGGATGGAGGCGTAGAGGTTCGTCCTCCCGGTGATGCCCACGAAGGGATCGATGACATAGATGGTGGGCTCCCGGTTCATCACCAGCACGAAATATCCGTTGAGATCGACCATCGGCCGGATTCCCACGATGCCCCGGAGGAAGAGCGAAACCTTCTGGCGGCAATCCATCGAAGCCTTCTCCCGCCGTCCCAGGGGCTTTTCGATGTCCAGCCAAGCCCCCGGACGGAGGGACCGGACCGGCCTGCCGGTTGCCTCTTCCGTCATCCGGAAACGGATCTCGGCGAACTCGCCTTCCTTGACCGCCCCCTCTTCGCCCTTTTTCCCCGCGGGGCCGTAGGTGAACTCCACCGCGATCCCTTCACGGACGATCCGGTTGGGATTTCCAGTCGCGACCTTCTCCGCCGCGAAACCGCCGGGAACGAACCCCCAACCCGAAATCGCGATGCCCGCGGCAAGGACCAGGATCCCGAGATATCGCATTGATCCTCCCTTCAAGCCGCCACCTCGCCGAAAACCGGACTTTGCCCGAGGCAAGATCGCATCCGAACTCTTCCTTGCATTGTAGCCAAGAATCGCGCGGTCCCTGCAGAAAAGCGGGTGCGGCCCCCCATAAGGACCGCACCCGTTTCGGGTCTTGGTGAAGACCCGCCGGATATCGGTTTCGCGCTCCCTTACTCCACCCGCAGGAGCCCCCAGACGCCGCTGGCGTTGCCGAAGGACGCCTTGTCGCGGAACAGGTAGTCCCCGATCACGCCGTTTCCACCGCCTGCGCTCGGCAGGACGATGTCGAAGTGGCTGGGGTGGTTCCAGCTTTCCTGCCCGCCCTGGGCGAACCCGATCGGGTTGGTCCCGATGCTCCGGGAACCGACCAGAGGGGTCCCCGCCGGGAAGAAGAGCGATCCCGTGGCTGGGGCATTGCACTTCCCGGGGAGTCCGTACTGGCTGTCGGTGCAGACGTACGGGTCGCGCTGCCACACGTGCCCATGAAGGCCGAAGGTGGAGCCCCGCGTCGTCCCGTACGGGCTGGTGATCCGGATCCGGGCCTGCTGGCCGTGGGTGGCGAAGAACACCGGGGTCACCGGATCCTGCCCCCCGGTCAGCACGTTGCTGTACGCCTGGTGCGCGTTCGGGACGCCGCCGAAGCACCCCGGGCCGCACCCTGCCCCGCCGAACGGAGCCTGCGGCACGAGGCCGAAGCGGAACCAGAGCGGCTCGACGCCGTAGTTGAGCGCCATGCCGGACGCCTCCTGGCTGTCCTCGGGGATGCCGACCCCCTCGCCGTTCAAGTGCTCGAGGGGGGTGCCGTCGCCGTAATACTGCGTCAGCCCCTTGGTCAGGACCAGGGAGAAGTCGCGGAAGTTGGTAGCCGCGCCGGTCAACGGGTCAGGCGCGGTAACCGTGGCCTGGGCCCGGGTTGCCCTGGTCCCCGAACCGTCCTGGTGGTCGAACACCTGCGTGGTCTCCGTCCAGGTCGCATTTTGCGGCTCGACGACCAGCGCGCCCACCATCGACTTTGCGCCCTGCTTCACCTTGTCGGAGGGCATCAGGTTCGACCCGCCCAGCTCGACCGGCGTCGCGACGAGCGTGAACTGCCTCGTTCCGAGGTTCGGCACGCCGGTCACGTCTCCCGCGTACCAGAAGTAGGTCTTGTTCTTGCCGGGCTCCGCCAGGGCCTGCCCGGGCGCGTTGTTTCCGACGACCGTGCCGTAGTCCCGGTTCACGTCGACCGCCACGAGCTGCGGGGAGAGCCCCACATAGCTCGACGGCCGGAAGAGGTTGACGTTGAAGGTGGTGGACCCTTCCGGGTCGAACCGGTCGCGCTTGACGACCCCCTGGATCATCGAGAAGGTGGCCAGGTCCGGCGCGGTGGAGTTGTTCTGGACCGCCGGGAGAAGCGTGATCGGATCGATGACGTCCTGCAACGTCACCGGCGCCAGGGCCGGCAGCCGGTTCCGCAGGGTCACCTGGATGCATTCGCCGGCTCGCGCCCGAAGGACCAGCGGCTCCACCGGGGCCGTCGCCTTGAGCGTCCCGTCCGCGTTCAGGTCCTCCGTGCGGACGAACAGGATGGCCGTCGGGTCGTGAAGCGGACCCTGGTGGGAAGGGAGAACGAGGACTTCTCCCGGAACTTCCGGATCGGGGACCACCTGCCCGCCGATCGTCGTGTTCCGGTGGTTGTAGACCAGCGTGCCGCCGGCCGGGTTGAGCGGCCCGCCGACCTGCCGGGTCGCCACGTCGCCCGCGATCGGGATGGTCACCCCGAGCGCGTTGGGCAGCGCCTTGTTGGCCAGGACCGCGGTGACGTCGTAGGCCCGCACCGGCGCGGTGTTCGGGCAGATCCCTCGCCGGTTGAAGGCGGTGGCGTTTGCCACGCGCGTCGGCAGCAACGTCGTCGGCAACCGGAACAGGTCCTGCCTTGCGGTGTTATAGGCCCGCGTGATCCCCCACATGCCGCTCCACCAGCCGTCGTTCCCGGCGTCCATGGAGTAGGCATAATCCGTGCTCCCCTGCGGCTGGGTGCCGGGCACCACGGGCACGGTGAGGGTGAACTGCTCGGAAATGCCGCTTGCCTGCGCGTTGCGCCACCCGGAGTTGGGGGCGCGCCCGTGGCCGGAACCCGCCTGGAGCCACTTCATTCCGAACAGGGTGGCGTTGTGCTCCTCCTCGTTCCCCCCGGCCTGCATCTTGACCCGGATGATGTCGCCCTGGTAGGCGCGGATCATCGGAGTGAACGGGTCGCCGGGCCCGACATTGCCGGTGTTGATCGGCGGCGGGAAAAGGGTGCCGCTGATGCTGAAGCCCGCCGGCGGCTGCTGGTTCAAGAGGGTGATCGCACGGTCGGTCCGCGATTGCAGCGCGAAGGCCAGGTCGCCGCGCTCGCCGTCTGCCTGCATTCCGGGCTTGCCGTCCGGCCCCACCTTGTTCGGGTCGTAGATCCGCAAGCCCACCGGTTCATGACGGTAGTTCACCACGAGGATCCCCGGGTCCTGCACGTCGATCGCCGTCGGGCAGGGACGGGTCAGCAGGGGAACCCCGAGGTTGTTCTTGACGCACACCGCCGACTCGACGAAGAGGTCCGGGAAGACGGGATTCTTCTGCGGCCGGGCCGGAGGGTTGATGGCGAACCGGAAGGCGTTTGCGGCGTTATTGCCCAGGGCCGCGAAGTCCGGGTTGCCCGCGTTCGCGACCTTGGGTCCTTCTCCAGGGCCCGTGCCGGGAAGCGGAAGCCCGTCCTGGCCGGCGCCCGCATAGACCCCCGCCTCGTAGGCGTGCTGGAAGTCGCTGAACTCGAAGTAGAACTCGCGGTACGGCTGCAA
>JBLNFH010000149.1:0-15452 GCA_050263475.1 Deltaproteobacteria bacterium | reverse complement strand
GATCTACACCTTCGTGGGCCCGGCGGTGGGGGCGGTCGTCTACATCGTCCTCAACTCGTATCTCGTGGCGTGGACGGAGAAGTGGGCGCTGGTGCTCGGGCTGGTCCTGCTGGTCATGGTGCTGACGCTGCCGGGCGGAGTGGTCGGTTTCGTGAACGAGAAGGCGCGCCAAACCTTCGGAAAGCTCGGATGGATCCGCAAATGGTCATTCTCGAAGTCCGCAACATCGTAAAGTCGTTCGGGGGCCTTCGGGCGCTGCAGGACGTCTCCCTGTCCGTCGGGCAGGGGGAGATCCGCGCCGTCATCGGGCCGAACGGGGCGGGAAAATCGACCTTCTTCAACGTGATGACGGGGCTGCTGCAGCCCGACTCGGGCGACGTGACCTTCGACGGCGAGCGGATCACCGGGCTTCCCCCGCATCGGATCATCCGGAAAGGGATCGGCCGCTCGTTCCAGATCACCAACATCTTTCCCCGCATGTCGGTGTTCGAGAACATCCAGGTGGCCCTCTTCTCCCACAAGAAGGAGAGCCGCAACCCCCTGTCGGCGGCGCGGAAGTTCTCCGATATCAGCGGGGAGGCCCTCGAGATCCTGGGGCAGGTGGGGCTTGCGGAGAAATACGACACCTCCGCCTCGGTCCTGTCCCACGGGGACCAGAAGCGGCTGGAGATCGCCATCTCGCTGGCGTCCCGGCCCAAGCTGCTGCTGCTCGACGAGCCGACGGCCGGAATGTCGCGGTTCGAAAGCCGCGAGACGGTCGCATTGCTCCAGAAGATCTCGCGGGAGCAGGAATTGACGCTCGTGTTCACGGAGCACGACATGGACATCGTTTTCGGCATCTCGGAGAAGATCATGGTCCTTCAGCAGGGAGCGGTCATCGCCGACGGGACGCCAGCGGAAATCAAGGCGAACCCGGAAGTGCGGAAAGCGTATCTCGGAGAGGAAATCGTGTCGTAGGGGGAACGATGCCGCTGCTCGAAGTAAACGCCATCAACACGTACTACGGCCGCAGCCACATCCTGTTCGACGTCTCCCTGGCGGTCGAGAAGGGAGAGGTCGTCTGCCTGCTGGGCCGCAACGGAGCGGGGAAGAGCACCACGTTCCGCTCCATCATCGGCCTGACGCCTCCGCAGACGGGAGAGGTGACCTTCCGGGGGGAGCGCGTGAGCGGCCTGCGCGCCTTCCGGATCTGCCGGAAAGGGATCGGATTCGTTCCCGAGGATCGGCGCTGCTTCCCGGACCTGACCGTGCGGGAGAATCTCGAGGTCGCCGCCAGGAGGGAGAAGGAGGTCGCGGCCCCCTGGACGATCGAGCGGATCTACGCCCTCTTCCCGCGCCTGCAGGAGCGGGAGAAGAACCTGGGCAATCAGCTGTCCGGCGGGGAGCAGCAGATGCTCACCATCGCACGGACGCTGATGACCAACCCCGAGGTCCTGCTCCTGGACGAGCCCTCCGAGGGGCTTGCGCCCCTGGTCGTGTCCCTGCTGGCGGAAATGATCCTCCGGATCCGCACGGAAGGCGTCACGGTGCTCCTCGCGGAGCAGAACCTCCATTTCTGCGCCAAGGTGGCGGACCGCGGCTACGTGATCGACAAGGGGTCCGTCAAGTACGAGGGCACGATGTCCGACCTCCTCGCCGACGAGGAGGTCAAGGAGAAGTACCTTGCCGTCTGATCCCCCCCGCACGAACGGGTTCCGTGCTTTCGCGGAGGCGGCGTTCTCCCTTCCCGGGATCCCCGCCCGGCCGGAGGCGCTGTCGGGCATCCGGGTGATGGAGCTCGCCACCCGGATTTTCGGCCCCGCCACCTCGGATTACCTGGGGGAGTTCGGCGCCGAGGTCATCAAGGTGGAGTTGCCTTTCCGCGGGGACCTGATGCGGTACGTCGCGCCGCAGGGGTTCTTCTGGAAGGAAGTTTCCCCCGCCTTCCTATCCCTGAACCGGAACAAGCATCACGTCGCGATCGACGTGCGCCTGCCGGAAGGGGCGGAGCTGTTCGCCCGCATCGCCGAGAAATCGGACGTCGTCGTGGAGAACCTGCGCGCGGGGACGATGGACGAATGGGGGATCGGTTACCTGCAGCTCCGGGAGCGCAACCCCGGGATCGTCTACGCCGCGAATTCGGGGTTCGGGCAGTGGGGGCCGTACTCCCAGGGGCGGGCCTCGTACGATGCGACCGCGCAGGCCCTCTCGGGGATGTCCGCCGTCACGGGGTTTCCGGGGCGCCCGCCGGTCAAGGCGGGATTCTGGGTCGGGGATTACACCGGCGCGCTCTTTTCCGCGATCGCCATCCTGGCGGCGCTTTCGGCGCGCCGGCGGACCGGCGCGGGGCAGCTGATCGACATCTCGCAGGCCGAGGCGATGATCCGCACGCTGGACTGGACCTGGCCGTACGCGGGAGCGACCGGGAAGGACCGGCCGCGGACCGGAAACCTGGACGCGGCGATCCCGCCCTCGGGCATCTACCGGTGCGCGGACGGGTACGTGGCCGTCTCGGCGCGCGACGAAGAGGAGCGGGAGGGCCTTCGAAAGCTCCTCGGGGGCCGGGACTCCCCGGACGGGATCGCGGCATGGGCCGCCGCCCGGGCGCGCGCGGAGGTCCTTCGCGCCTCCGAGGAGGCCGGTTTTTCCGCCGCCCCCGTGGTGGGAGGGAGGGAGCAGTATCACGATCCGCACCTGCGCGCCCGCGGCACGGTGTGGGAGGTGGACGACCCGCTGTACGGCCGGGTCGACGAGTTCGGGCCGGTCCCCAAGCTCTCGGAGAGCCCCGGCAGGATCAAGTGGACGGCGAAGCCGGTGGGCTACCACAACGAAAAGGTATTCGGGGAGCTGCTCGGTCTGTCCGCGGAGGAGATGGAGGGCCTTTCGCGCAAAAAAGTGATCGGGAAGTGGGCCGACGCCACCGGCGCCAGGCCTCCCGGGGCGGAGCGATGAGCCGATTCGCCGACTGGGCCAGGGAGGCCTCGGACCCGGGGAAGGCTGCATCCAGGCCCGAGGCCCTCCCCGGTTTGCGGGTGCTGGAGCTGTGCCCCGGGCATTTCGGGGGGATGGTTGCGGCGTCGATCCTTTCGGAGTTCGGCGCCGACGTCGTCAAGGTGGAGCCGCCGGGCGGGGATCCCGCGAGGCGATATGCGCCGGAGGGGATCTCGATCGCCGGGACCGGCCTTCCCTTCCTGTCGGAGGGGCGCAACCGCCGCTTCGCGACCCTTTCGCTGGAGAAGGAGGAGGGGCGGAAAATTTTCCGCCGGATGGCCGCCGGGGCCGACGTGATCGTGACTTCGGAAAACGCTGCCCGCCTGGAGGAGGCCGGGATGGGTTACCGCTCCCTGTCCGCGGAGAACCCCCACCTGGTTTTCCTCGCCCTTTCCACGTACGGGTCGTACGGCCCCGATGCGGAGCGGCGCGTGAAGGACTCCGATGTCCTGTGCCAGGCGCTCTCCGGGGCTCCGTACATCGTCGGGGAGCCGGAAGGGGAGGAGGGAAACGGCCCGGCGGGACCGCACCAGGCGCCGACGCGGCTGGGGAACTGGCATGCATGGTTCGTCGAGGGGATGTGGGGCGCCTTCGGGGTCCTGGCGGCGCTCCACTTCCGGGCGGATACGGGAAAAGGGCAGTTCGTCGACGTCTCCGGCGCGGAAGGCCTGATGAAGTTCGTCGACTACAACATCACCTGGATGCACACCGCGGGCATGGCGCGGGAAAGGACCGGCAACTTCGACCCCGCCGTGTTCCCGTACACGTACATCCGCTGCAGGGACGGCCACACCTTCATCGCGGCGTACAACGACGAGGCGTTCGAGTCGCTCATGAACATCATCGGCCGCCCGGAGCTGGCGCGGGACCCCCGGTTCGTCAACCCCACCGCACGGGTGCAGATGGAGAACGAAAAGGCGCTGCTGTCCATCCTCGAGGAGTGGTCGGGGAACCTCAGCGCCGACGAGATCCTGCGGGCGGTCGAGGACTACACCTCGAAGAAAAGCGGGCCCGGCGCGGCGGTAGTGACGGGCCGCGTCAACCGCCCGCTGGAAACGATCGCCGAGGCGAACTGGTGGGAACGGGGCTGCTTCGCCCGGGCGGCCGATCCGGTTTACGGGGACCTTCTCCTTGCCGCGCCGCCGTGGAAAATGAGCGGCACTCCCGCCCGCATCAAGTCCGTCTGCCGGCTTCCCGGAGCCGACAATCGAAAGGTCTACGCCGAGCTCGGCTTCTCCTCCGCGGAGATCGACTCCCTGGGCGCGCTCGGAATCATCTGAAATAATGAAAGATCCCCCGGGACGGAGGTGGGAGCCCCGGGGGATCTTCGCCCGCCCGCGATTCCTTGGAGGAGCTTGCGGGCGGGTCTTGCCTTCCCGGGGAGGGAAGGCTGTCCGCATTGCGGTTTTCCGTTCGTTAATCCTTATCGGCGAGTTTCCCGACGAACTTTACAGTAAAATGATTCCCGGAAACGGGAAGCGGTTGGCGAAAATCCACCCCCGCTGATCGACTATCCGGCGAAGCGCATCGCGAATCGGGAGGAAAGTTGGAGACTTCCGCCATCCTGCGGGACCTGGCCGTGGTCCTTGCCATCGCCACCGCCATCGCGTTCCTCTTCGGAAAGCTCCGCCTCTCGGTCGTCGCGGCGTTCCTCGTGGCCGGGGCCTTCATGGGACCGACCGGCGCGGGGCTGGTCTCCGAAACGGGAGTGGTCGAGGCCCTTGCCGAGATCGGCGTCGTCCTCCTCCTGTTTACCGTCGGGCTCGAGATCTCCCTTTCCAGTCTAGGGAAAATGCGGCGCCAGGTGCTGTGGGCGGGCGGGGGGCAGGTCTTCGCCACGATCCTGTTTTCCCTCGTGATCCTGCTGCTGTCCGGGCTGCCCGCCCCCGAAGCGATATTCGTGGGATTCGTCATTTCCCTTTCCAGCACCGCCATCGTCCTGAAGGTGTACGCCGACAAAATGGAAATCGACAGCATGCACGGGCGGCTCTCCTTCGGGATCCTGCTCTTCCAGGACATGGCGGTGATCCCGATGATGCTCCTGATCCCGTCGCTCCACCAATGGGATACGGCGGATCCCTCCATGGTTCTCCTCACCCTGGGGAAGGCGGGGATCGGCGTGGCGGTGCTCCTCCTGCTGGCGCGGTTCCTCATCCCCCGCCTCCTGAAGGAGATCGTCCGGCTGAACGACCGGGAGATCCTCGCCATGTCCGTTCTGTTCGTCTGCCTGGGAACCGCCTACGTGGCCAACCGGTTCGGCCTCTCCCTGGGGATGGGGGCGTTCCTGGCGGGGATGGTGATCTCCGAATCGGACTACGTGCACGAGATCGCGGCGCAGATCCTCCCGTTCCGGGATGTCTTCAACGGGATCTTTTTCATCTCCGTCGGGATGCTCCTGAACCTCCACTTTCTCTTCCAGAACCTCCCACTGGTCCTGTCCATGGTGGCGGCGGTCGTCCTGATCAAGGCGGTTTCGACGGTAGGCATCGTCCGGGCGCTGGGATACCCCTGGAGGATCGCGGTGATCACCGGGGTGGGGCTCGTGCAGATCGGGGAGTTTTCCTTCCTCCTCCTTTCCCAGGGGTACCGGGAGAACCTCTTGACCTCGACCCAGTACCAGTTCCTGCTCGCCATCGCCATCCTGACGATGACGGCGACGCCGTTCCTCATGGGCGCGGCCCCGTGGCTGGCGAGGAGGTGGGACCGGTGGGTGTCGCGCGGGGCGGATTTCCGGGAGACGGAGGAGGAGGCCGCCATCCGCAGGACCGGCATGGAGAACCACGTCATCATCGCGGGATACGGGATGAACGGGAAGAACCTCGCCCGCGTCCTCAAGGCGACGCGCCTGCCGTACGTGGTCGTGGACCTGAACGACGTCCAGGTCCGCGAGGGGAGGGCGGCCGGGGAGCCGATGTTCTACGGCGACGTTCACCGCCCGGAGATCCTGGACCGGCTGGGGGTGGCGCGGGCACGGATCCTGGTGCTGGCGATCTCCGACCCGATGGCGACGCGCCGGGGGGTGGCGATCGCGCGAAGGAGCAACCCGGACCTTTTCATTCTCGTGAGGACGCGGCTGGTGGCGGACGTGGACGACCTGATCGCCCTCGGGGCCAACGCGGTGATCCCCGAGGAGTTCGAGACCTCCGTGGAGATCTTCGCCCGGGTGCTTTCCGAATACCACGTGCCCGACCACGTGATCCGGCAGCAGGAAGCGATCATCCGCAGCGGGACGTACCGGATCCTCCGCGAGCGGGCGGCTCCCGGCAGCGGCGACGTCCTCTCCGAGTTCGAGGAATTCCTGCGCCGGAAAGTGATCGAGATCTACTACGTCTCCCCGGGCTCGGGATGGGCGGGGAAGACGGTGGAGGAGCTCCCGGTGGAGAACGGGGCGGGGATCGTCCTGCTGTCGATCCTCCGGGAGGACCGGGCGATCCTCCAGCCGGCGCCCTCGGAGCGGCTGTCGGCGGGGGACAAGCTCGTCCTGTTCGGCGGGCACGCCCCCCTGGCTTCGGCGCTGGCGGCGCTCTCCCGCCCGCCCGGTCGGTAATCCCTCTTTTTCCTTGCAACCGTAACGGGTTGCGGTGAGTCTTAGTTTCGAATCTTCCCAGGGAAGGCCCCGGACACACGATGAAACGGCTCTGGATCGCCATCGGGATCCTCGCGGTGACAAGCGCTTACGGGATCCCCACGTGCCCGGCCCATGGGGAAGAACACGGAGGCGCGGCATCGAGCACCCGATCGGAGGAAGGCGTCCGCTTCGTGGATTTCACCCTTCGGGACCCCGACGGCGTCCCGGTCACCTTCGGGAACCTCGTCGGGAAGAAGCCGGTCCTGCTGCTTTTCTGGGCAGCGTGGTGCCCGATCTGCATGGAAGATATCCCTGCCGTGAACGAAATCCATCGCCGGGGGGACATGCAGGTCGTGGCGGTCAACGTGAAGGAAAGCGCGAAGCGGGTAAAGGGTGCGATCCGGTCCCTGGGCATCCGGTATCCCGTTCTCCTCGATCCCGACGGCGCGGTCGCGCAGAGGTACAAGGTGCCCGGGATCCCGGTCTGCATCGTCATCGACAAGGCCGGGCGTATCGTTTACCGCAGCAACGCCTTTCCGGATCCCATAGAGAAGTTTTTCCAATAATCGGCCGGAACGGGGGAAAGGAGATTCCATGCGGCAGCTGTTTGCAATCCTGTGGGGCCTCGTCATCATTTCGGCGTCGGGGGCGGCCATCGCCTGCGACCTGTGCGCGATCTATCGCGCCACGGAGGCGAAGGCGTCCAAGCCAGGCTTCTCCATCGGGGTCTACGAGCAGTACACGCGATTCGGCACGCTGCGGGACGGCGGCAAGAAGGTGGGTAACGAGGCGGACCAGTTCCTCGACAGCTCCATCACCCAGTTCCTCCTGGGGTACCGGTTCGACGACCGGATCGGCGTGCAGCTGAACATTCCCTACATTTACCGGTCCTTCAAGCGGCCGGAGGGGGGTGCGATCGACGAGGGAACGGTCTCCGGTCTCGGCGACGTGGCCCTCGTCGGCACCGCCCGCCTGTACCAGCGTCTTCGGGAAGATAGCACGTTTCTCTGGAATGCCTTGGGCGGCGTCAAGTTCCCCACGGGGAACACCGACCGTCTGAAGGAAGAGCTGGCGGAAGAGGAGCCGGTTCCCGGCGAGCCGGAGAGCGGCATCCACGGCCACGACCTGGCCCTGGGCAGCGGTTCCTACGATTTCATCGTGGGGACCGACGCCTATTGGCGGTGGAAGCGCCTGTTCGCCACGGCCGCCGTTCACTACTCCATCCGCACCGAAGGGGATTTCGATTACCGGTTCGCGAACGACCTGATCTTCCACGTCAAGCCCGGGGTGTACCTGTGGCTCGCCGATGAAGGGACGCTCGGGCTCCAGCTCGCCCTCACGGGGGAGACCAAGGGGAAGGACAAGTTCCAGGGGCAGGAGGCGGCCGATACCGGCATCACGAGTCTCTTCCTGGGCCCGGAGGCATCGTTGACCTGGCACGAGAACCTGAGCGCGGAGCTGGCGGCGGATTTTCCCGTCGTCGAGAACAATACCAGCCTGCAGATCGTCCCCGATTACCGCCTTCGCGGCGCCGTGAGCTGGCGGTTTTAGCCTGGCTCACAGTCGCGCCGGGGAGCGGTATAAGAGGTTTTCGGCCGCATCGATCGATGGTAAGATCAGCTTTAAAAATCATGCGTTTGGGGAGATTCTTCCGATGAGCCCTGTCCAGGCCGACTTCGCGAAGTACGAACGGGCGCTCCGCCGGTATTACCAGATCCCCGCCGCCGACAGGAAGACGAGGGACCGGGAAAAAATCCTGAAAGTCCTGGGCGTGGAGAATCCCCAGGAGTTCCTGGGGATGCACATTCCCCTGTGGGAAGCCAAGGTCGACGAGCTGCTGGACCCGACCAGCTCGGACATGCTCCCCATCAGCATCTCGCATTCCTACGTCAACTGGGTCCGGGGTGCGATCCGGCTGATGCCGGAGCCGGCCCGCGTGAAGATCTTCGCCTCCAAGCTCAAGGCGACCGGGCTGAAAAAAGCCATCCTGGCGCTCCTGTCGCGGATCGAGAAGACTGCCCCGCGCGATTTCACCGTCCTCGACGTGGAGCTCGTCGAGAAGGTGCACAAGGATACGCTCTTCACCGTGAAGGACAACGGGGGGCGGAAGCACCGGCTCTACCTCTCCCGTTTCGGATGCCTCGGGGAGTACATCTACGCCGGCCTGCCGGGCCTGGTCGGGCTGCCCGCCCTGCCCGTCGTGTATCATTTGAGCCCGCAGGGGGAGGAGGTGCTCCTGAAGCCGATGGAGGAAGGGATCAACATTTTCCTGGACGAGGAGATCCCCGTTTCCCGGATCCAGAAGGACGGCGACTGGTGGGTGGAGGGGGCCGCCCGTCAGGACGCCCTGGGAGACTGCATCGGGACCGCGCTGCGCTACGGCCACTACGTGGCGACCCCCGCGAAGCAGATCGTGATGATCGACAACATCGAACTGTTCCACCTGGACGATACCGACGTCCGCATCCACGAGCCGATCTACGAGTTCCTTCCGAAGCGGGCGTATCCGGACGACGCGGGAAAGCGTGCCGGCCTTCAGAACCGGATGCAGAAGGCCTACGATCAGGCCTACAAGGACCAGATGCGCATCATCGCCCGCGAATGGGGGGAGATCGAGCGGTACCTCATCGAGATGCGGCGCCACGTCCGGAACTATTCGGGAGAGGTCATCGAGACCGTCCTGACCAAGATCAAGGCCCGGGTGTCCGGACCGCGATGAGGCGGGAGGCCCCGCCGGCGCTTTCTGCCAAGGCCGCGCTTCTGCTTGCCGCCGGGGCGCTCCTTTTCTGTTCCTGCTCCACGTTCTTCCAGGGAAGCGTTCCGCAAAGGAACGGCGTTCTCGCGGTCCCCGGACTGACCGCCCCGGTGGAGATCGTCCGGGACCGGTTCGGCATCCCCCACATCCACGCGAAAAACGACCATGACCTCCTGTTCGCCCAGGGATTTGCGCATGCGCAGGACCGGCTGTTCCAGATGGACCTGGATCGGCGGCTGGCGCGCGGAGAGCTTGCCGAGCTTTTCGGGGGAAAGGCCCTGCCCGCCGACCGCCTCTTCCGGCACCTGGGGCTTGCCTCCCGCGCCCCCGCCCTTTTCGCCGAGTGGCCCGCGAAGACCCGGGAGATGGTTCAGGCCTACTGCGACGGGGTCAACGCGGGCATGGCCTCGCTGCGCGCCTGGCCCGTGGAGTTTCGCCTCCTGGATGCGGTCCCGAGGCGATGGACGCCGGAGGATGTGGCCGCGGGCGCGCTCCTCAAGTCGTTCGGGCTGGCCCAGTGGATCGAGGAGCCCATCCTCTACAGGATCGCGCTGCGCCTTTCCCCGGAGAAATTCGCGGAGCTGTTCCCCCAGGTGCCGCCCGGCCTGCCGGTGATCGTTCCCGGCTCGGGCCCGGCGGCGATGCTGCCGTTGCCGCCGTCGGTGCTGACCGAGGGGATCGCGTCCCTTCGGCTGACCGTGGGGGATTTCCCCCGTTCCGGGGGATCGAACGGCTGGGCCGTTTCCGGGAAGAAAAGCGTGACCGGGCTCCCGCTTTTGGCGAACGATCCCCACATGATCCTCCCCTGCCCATCGCTATGGTACGAAGTCCAGCTGACCGCACCCGGCGTGGACGTCTACGGCGTCTCGTTTCCGGGGGCTCCCGGCGTGGTGATCGGCCACAACCCGAGGATCGCATGGGGGCTCACCAGCGCGATGCTGGACGACGCGGACTTCTTCATCGAGAGGATCGAGGGGGACCGGGTGATGTTCCGGAAGAAATGGGTCCCCGTGGCGCGCCGCGTGGAGACGATCCGGGTCAAGGACGGGAAGGACGAGGTCCTGACGGTCCTCGAAACGCCGCATGGGCCGATCCTGTCCCCGGTGCTGCCCGGCATCTCCTCCGCCCTCTCCTTTCACTGGGTGGGATACGACGGCGGGGACCCGGTGGGCGCCCTGCACGCGCTGGACCGCGCGCGGAACCGCGAGGAATTCCTCGCGGCGGTGTCCGGCTTCCCGCATCCCGCGCAGAACATCGTGTACGCCGACGTCGAGGGCAACATCGGGGTGGTGCTGGCGGGAAGGATCCCGGTGCGCAAGGGGGGCTCCACCCTGCTCCCGGTCCCGGGCGACACCGGGGAGTGGGACTGGAAGGGGTTCCTGCCATTTTCGGAGAATCCCCGCGTGTGGAACCCGCCCGGGCAGATCGTCGCGGCCGCCAACTTCGCTCCCGCGGGGACCTCGTTCCGGCACTATCTCTCCCGCCTCTACGAACCTCCCGACCGGGGGAAGCGGATCCTGCGGATGCTCGGCGCGAAAGAGAAATTTTCGGCGGAGGCCTTCGGGCGGATGCAGGCCGACGTCCTGCTTCCGGACGCGGAGAAAGCGGTGTCGCTCGCGGTCCAGGTGGCGAAAAAGCGGGAGGCGGAATCGCCCGCGTTCCGGGAGGCGGCGCGGATCCTCTCGGAATGGGACCTGTCCGCGGGGGCGGGCAGCCGGGGGGCGCTCCTGTTCGAAGTCTTCTACGAGAAGCTGATCGAGAACGTGTTCCGGGACGAGCTGGGGGACGAGCTCTACGCGGAGTTCACGCGATCCTCCCGCCTGGCCTGGAACGCCATGGACCGCGTGATCGAGAACGGGGACTCGCTGTTCTTCGTGAACGCGGCGACCGGACGGAAGGATTCCCTCGACGACCTTGTCGCCCGCTCCCTCTTCTCGGCGATGTCCTTCCTGAAGGACCGCCTGGGAAGCGCGACGTCGACCTGGATGTGGGGAAGGCTTCACCAGCTCACCCTGGAGCACCCCTTCGGGAAGAAGCGGTACCTCCAGCGGTGGTTCAACATCGGGCCGAACGCCGTGGGGGGCGACGGAAAGACGGTCTTCAAGGAGGAATTCCGGCACGGAACGGACTTCCAGGTACTGGTCGGGCCCGCGATGCGGCAAGTGGTTCCGCTCGGGGACCGCCGGCATGCCCGCTCCGTGATCACGACGGGCGCATCGGGCCATTTTTTCGAGAGGCACTACCGGGACCAAACCCCCCTGTGGCTCTCAGGGAAAACCCATCCTGCATGGACCGCACCGGAGGACGTGGAGTCGAACCGGGAAGCGCGCCTCGAGCTTGTCCCGAAATAACCCTCCCCCCCGAACCTCACCTGTTCCGCGGGTATCGGTTCAGGAAGTACTTCTCGACGAGATAGAAAGCGATCGGCAGCGCGACGACGATGCCGACCACCTTCAGGATCAGGCGAAGGGTCCGGGAGACGATGCCGGCCAGCCCGGCCACGATCTCCGGGATCGACGCCCCGAGGAACACGGCGGCGGCGATCCCGCCGAGAAGGGCCCATCCGAACAGCAGCCGCGACCCCGGACGTTTACCGGTCTCCGACATCCTGTCTCCCGATGCGGGATCCGCTTTCCGCGAACTCCCGGAATCGGCGCAATTTTCCCGCCGGTACGGATTATACCACCGCGACCGGCGGCGCCGGGGAAACCGGCAGGTTTCGGGGGAGATCTAAAGGGGGGACGGCAGGGGGAAAAAGTCGATGCCGAAAACCGCAAGGAACAGGATGTTTCTCGTCGGTGATGCAGACGCGGGGAGGCGGCAGGCCACCCCGTCCGGGAGCGGTGCGGAAGCGCGATCCGACGTCGATCTGCTCGACGCCTATTCCCGCGCCGTCATCGCCGTCGTGGACGCCGTCGGATCGGCGGTCGTCGGCATTTCGGGCAGACGGGCCGTTGCCGACGGGGGAGTCGACGCGGCAGGGGCCGGCTCGGGCGTGATCGTCACGCCGGACGGATACATCCTGACGAACCACCACGTGGTGGAGGAGTCGGAATCCCTCCAGGTGACCCTCAAGGACGGCACGGCGATGGGGGCCGTTCCGGTCGGATCCGATTCGGGCAACGATCTCGCGCTGATCCGCGCCGAGGGTTCGGGATTGCCGTACGCGACGCTAGGCGATTCCGGCGAACTGCGGGTGGGCCAGCTCGTGATCGCGATCGGAAACCCGTACGGCTTCCAATCCACCGTGTCGACGGGGGTCATCAGCGCCCTGGGGCGGGGGTTGAGAAGCCGGGAAGGACGGCCGATCGAAAACGTCATCCAGCACACGGCTCCCCTCAATCCCGGCAACTCCGGCGGGCCGCTGGTGGACTCCCGCGGCAGGGTCGTGGGGATCAACACGGCGATCATCCCGATCGCCCAGGGGATCGGCTTCTCCATTCCCGCCAACACGGCGCGGTTCGTGATTTCCCAGCTCCTGACGTACGGAAAGGTCCGGAGGGGATATCTCGGGATCACCGCGCGGCAACGCCCCGTCGACCGGCGGCTGGCGCGGCACCATCGCCTGCCGTTCGACGTCGCCGTCGAAGTGGTCTCGCTGGATCCCCGGGGCCCGGCGGCGTCCGCCGGGGTTCGCGCGGGGGACCTCATCGTCATGCTGGACGGGAATGCGGTCCGCAGCGTGGACGATATCTACCGCATCCTGGGGTCGGGGAAGGTGGGGATGCCGCTGGCGCTCACTGCGATCCGGGGGAAGGACCGCATCGAGATCGAGATCCTCAACGCGGAATCCGGAGGGTAAATCCGTCCCCGCGGCGGGATTTACGAGGCGACCGGCCCGCCGGAATATTTCTCGATCATCCTGCCCACCATCAAGCCCCCCTCGTGCTCGGGGATGATCACTTCGTCGGCGCCGGAATTCCGCATCGCCTGGGCGTACCGCTGCTGGCCCGCCCGTGTGATGATCCTCAGGTTCGGGTTCATCGCCTTGGCGGTCACCGTGATGTAGAGGTTGTCCGCATCGTTGTCGATCACGACGCAGATGCCGCGGGCATTCGCGATCCCCGCCGCCTGCAGGGTGTCGTGGCGCTTGGCGTCTCCCTGGACGATGGGCAGGCCCTCCTGCAGCAGCTGGTGATACAGCCCCTCGTTCGTTTCTATGAGGACGAAGGGGATCTTGAGACGATCGAGCTGATCTACGACGGTCCGGCCCACCTGGCCGTATCCGCAGATGATGAAATGATTCCGCAGCCTCTCGATTTTCGCATCGTTGACCATCAGCTTCCACGCCTCCCTTCCCTGCTTCCGGAAAATGGTGACGAGAACCCGTTCGGCGACCCAGATCTGGAACGCGAAGACCCCCACGTAGACCAGGAGGGAAAAGAACTTCGTGGCGTCCTGCACCTTGTCGTAATGGATCGAATGGGGCTGGAAGATCCAGAAGAGCGCATCCTGCCAGCGGAGCCCCTCCAGGCGGGAGTAGACTGCCACGCAAATGGCGATAAAAGCAGCGAACGAAAGGACGGGCAGCCACAGCCGCCGGAGGAAAACGGACAGGACGCCGGAAGATGCGGTTCGTATCCCCATACCCCCTCCGGATGACATCGGGCGCGCCCCTGAAATCTTCCATGTATACTGTATGCGTAAAGTATAATTTATATGCAACGGTTTGGGTATCTCGTGATCTAACTGCAGCAGAAGTAGGCACCTTCACCGCGGAGGGGATCGCATGAAGGTTGCGTTGCATCCCGGCAATGAAACCGTCGGAACGCCGGGCCAGGGGCTGGCCGGAGCCACCCTCGGATTCTTCATCGGTTTTGCCGCGGTCTCCCTGTTCGGTCCCACGGCGAAAAGCCTCAAGGGAATCATGGGACTGGGCCCCCTCGAGATCGGTTTCCTCGTGGCCGCCCCCTCCCTTTCGGGGTCCCTCCTGCGGATCCCCTTCTCCGCCTGGGTCGACACCACGGGAGGAAAGAAGCCGTTTCTCGTTCTTCTCCTCCTCTCCATTGCCGGCATGGCCGGGCTTTTCCTGACCCTCCACCACTTCTATCCGGCGCGGATGACCCCCTCGTTCTATCCGCTGATCCTCCTCCTCGGGGTGCTGTGCGGCTGCGGGATCGCCACATTTTCGGTCGGTATCGGGCAGGTGTCCTACTGGTATCCCAAGGCCCGGCAGGGGACCGCGTTGGGCGCCTATGCCGGGATCGGAAATCTCGCCCCCGGGATCTTCACGCTCCTGCTGCCCATCGCCCTCCTGACCCTGGGGCTCGCCGGCTCCTATCTGGCCTGGCTCGCCTTTCTCGCCGTCGGGACCTGCGCGTACGCCTTCCTCGGCAGGAATGCGTGGTTCTTCCAGATGACGGCCCGGGGGATCCCCAGGGAGAAAGCGAAGGCGGCCTCCGCCCTGCTCGGGCAGGAGATCTTCCCGTCCGGCAGCCTGGCGGAGAGCCTCCTCCTGTCGGCGAAGAGTTGGAAAACGTGGGCCCTCGTGGGGATCTATTTCACGACCTTCGGCGGATTCATCGCCATGACGGCGTGGCTCCCCGTGTACTGGACCTCCTTCTTCGCCGCGACGCCCGTTCTCGCGGGGGTGCTGGCCGGCGCCTACTCGATCGTCACCTCTATCGTCCGGGTGGGCGGCGGAGTCCTTTCCGACCGCATCGGCGGCGAGCGCGCGGGGATCCTCGGCCTGGGAGTCATGCTGGCCGGGGCGGCCCTGATGTCCCTTTCGCGGGAGTTCGGCTTCTCCGTCGCCGCACAGATCGTGATGGGCGCAGGGATGGGCGTGGCCAATGCAGCCGTATTCAAGCTGGTTCCCCAGGAGATCCCCGAGGCGGTGGGGGGCGCGGCAGGATGGGTGGGGGGTCTCGGGGCTTTCGGGGGGTTCGCCATCCCGCCGCTGATGGGCACCATCGTGCAGGTCCAGGGATCCGGCGGTTATGCGACAGGGTTTCTGGTGTTCGTCTTCCTGGCGGTGATTTCGCTCCTTCTCGTCGAGGTCCTCCGGCGGAAACGCCCCAGGGCCTCCGCGTTCGCATGAGGGGGGAGCGCTTGTCGATCCTGCAAAGCTCACCACTCCTCCGGCGGAGGAATCCATGAAAAAGCGTCCGGGATATTTACTGGTTCCGCTCCTCTTGTCGCTTGCCTTTTCCGTCCCGG